>SCTT01000229.1 GCA_004322435.1 bacterium | reverse complement strand
CCAAGCCCCGGCGCGGCGCGCTGGAAGACATCGAGCCCAACCGCAAGCACCGCATCGCCGCCGAGCGCGAGGAGATCGGCGGGCGCATCGACCTGCACGGCCTGACCCAGGACCGGGCGCAGGCGGCGCTGGAAGGTTTCCTGACCCGGGCCTGGCACGACGGCTGGCGCGCCGTGCTGGTGATCACCGGCAAGGGCGTCCAGGGCGATGGCATCCTGAAGAAACGCGCGCCCGACTGGCTGGGCGCCCCGCACCTCGCCCACATCGTCGCGGGGATCTCCGACGCGCACCGGCGGCACGGCGGCGAGGGCGCGCTCTATGTGGCGCTGAAGCGCAGGCCGCGCCCCTAAAGCGAGCTATTTGGCGCGGGAAGCCTTCTCCGCGAGCCCGCTCGTCCCCTCGCGGGCCTCCAGGCGCTCGGCGACCTCGTCCAGGCTGACCCCGGCCGCGGCGATGAGGACCAGCCAGTGGTAGATCAGGTCGGCGCTCTCGGCGGTGAGGGCGTCGCGGTCGCCCTGGGCGGCGGCGATGACGGTCTCGACGGCCTCCTCGCCCATCTTCTTGGCGGCGCGGTCCAGGTCGGCCAGGAGCTGGGCGGTGTAGGACGTGCCCTGGTCGCCGCCCCGGCGGCTCTCGATCTTTTCGGCCAGGCGGCCGACGACGGCGGAGAAGCGGCGGTTCATAGGGCGGGCTCCGTGAGGCGGACGGGGATGCCGGCGGCGGCCATCGCGGCCTTGGCCTCGCCGATGGTGATCTCGCCGAAGTGGAAGATCGAGGCGGCCAGCACCGCGTCGGCCCCGGCCTGAACGGCCTCGATCAGGTGGCGGGTGTTTCCGGCGCCGCCCGAGGCGATCACGGGTACGCTGACGGCCGAGCTCACCCGGCGCAGAAGCTCCAGGTCGTAGCCGGTCTTGGCGCCGTCGCGGTCCATGGAGGTGAGCAGGATCTCGCCCGCCCCCTTGGCCACCACCTCGACGGCGTAGTCGACGGCGTTGAGGCCGGTGGGGTTGCGCCCGCCGTGCGTGAACACCTCCCAGTGCTCGCCCACCCGTTTCGCGTCGACGGAAACGACCACGGCCTGGCTACCGAAAGCGTCGGCGCAGCGGCTGACCACGGCGCGGTCGGCCACGGCGGCGGTCATGATCGAGATCTTGTCGGCCCCGGCCAGCAGCAGCCGCCGGCCGTCCTCGACAGAGCGGATGCCGCCGCCGACGCTGAGCGCCATGAAGCAGACGTCGGCCGTGCGCGCCACCACGTCCAGGATGATGCCGCGGTCCTCATGACCGGCCGCGACATCGCCAAGGAGCAGAAGGAAGGCCATCTCAAGGGCTCCGACGGCGCGCTGCAGAAGGGCGCCGGCATGGACTCCATCATCACGAAGGTCAAGGAAGTCGCCGGCAAGTAAGGCCCCCGCGGGGCGCCGGACGGCCACCCTCCGGGGTGGCCGTCTTGTTTTTTGGTAACTTATCCCTCCCGGAGGACGCCCCTATGACGACGACAGCGACGGCTCCGCAGCTCAACCCCAAGGCCGCCGAGTTCCTGGCCAAGAAGGTCCACAAGCTCCTCATCGGGGCCGACTGGAAGGACGCGGCTTCGGGCAAGACCTTCAAGACCACGAACCCCGCGACCGGCGAGGTCCTAGGAGTGGTCGCCGAGGGCGACAAGGCCGACGTGGACGCCGCGGTCAAGGCGGCCCGGGCCGCCTACGAGGGGGCCTGGTCGAAGGTCTCCCCGTCCGAGCGCGGCAAGCTCTTGAACCGCCTGGCCGATTTGGTCGAGAAGAACGCCGAGGAACTGGCCCAGCTCGAGACGCTCGACAACGGCAAGATCATCGGCGAGGCCATGAAGGGCGACCTGCCGCTCTGCGCGGACCTGCTGCGCTACTACGCGGGCTGGACCACGAAGATCTCCGGCGAGACGACCCCCGTCAGCGTCCCCTACTACCCCGGCGCCAAGTTCCTGCACTACACCGTGCGCGAGCCGCTCGGCGTCGTCGGGGCCATCATCCCCTGGAACTTCCCGCTCCTCATGGCCGTCGAGCGCCTGGCGCCGGTGCTGGCCTGCGGCAACGCCTTGGTCCTCAAGCCCGCCGAGCAGACGCCGCTGTCGGCTCTGCGCTTGGGCGAGCTGTGCCTCGAGGCGGGCATCCCGGCCGGCGTCGTCAACGTGGTGCCCGGCTTCGGCGCGACCGCCGGCGCGGCGCTCGCCGCCCACATGGACGTCGACAAGATCAGCTTCACCGGCTCCACCGACACGGGCCGCGAGGTCGTGAAGGCCTCGGCGGGGAACTTGAAGAAGGTCTCCTTGGAGCTCGGCGGCAAGTCGCCCAACATCGTCTTCGAGGACGCCGACCTCGACGCCGCCGCCCGGGGCATGTTCATGGGCATCTTCTACAACCAGGGCCAGACCTGCTCGGCCGGCTCCCGGGTGTTCGTGCACGAGTCGAAGTTCGAGGCGATGGTCGGCGCGCTGGCCGAGCGCGCCAAGAAGATCCGCCAGGGCCCGGGCCTCGACCCGCAGTCCAAGATGGGCCCGCTCGTCAGCGAGGTCCAGATGAACCGGGTCCTCGGGTACGTCGAGTCCGGCAAGAAGGAGGGTGCCAAGGTGCTCGCCGGCGGCGAGCGCGCCTCCGGACCGCTCGCCAACGGCTGGTTCGTCCAGCCCACGGTCTTCACGGAGGTCAAGGACTCGATGCGCATCGCCCAGGAGGAGATCTTCGGCCCCGTCGTGGCCGTGATGCCCTTTAAAGACGAGGCGGAGGTCCTGGCCCGAGCCAACGGCACGCCCTACGGCCTGGTGGCCGGCGTGTGGACCAAGGACATCAAGAAGGCTTTTAGGATGGCGCAGGGCCTTAAGGCCGGCGTCGTCTGGCTCAACTGCTACCAGTTCGTCGACGCCGCCGCGCCGTGGGGCGGCACCAAGCAGTCGGGCTACGGCCGCGAGAAGGGTCCCGACGCCGTCCACGCCTACACGCAGGTCAAGTCGGTGTGGGTGGACCTCAACTGATGGACGCCGCGGTGTCGCTGGAAGAGGTCGTCGCGGAGCGGGCCGGCGCCGTCGGCGTCGTGCGCTTGAACCGCCCCCAGGCCTTGAACGCCCTGAGCTACGGCGTCATGGAGAAGCTCGTGACGGCCTTGGAGGTCTTCGACGCCGACCCCGAAGTGCACTGCCTGCTGCTGGCCGGCTCCGAGCGCGCGTTCGCCGCGGGTGCCGACATCAAGGAGCTCGAGGGCGCGACGCCCGTCGACATGCTCCGCTCGGGTCAGATGGAGCGCTGGGGCCGCCTCAGGCGCTTGAAGAAGCCCCTCGTCGCCGCGGTCAGCGGCTTCGCGCTGGGCGGCGGCTGCGAGCTCGCGATGTGCTGCGACATGGTCGTGGCCTCCGAGTCCGCGGTCTTCGGCCAGCCCGAGATCGACATCGGGGTCATGCCCGGCGCCGGCGGCACGCAGCGCCTGACCCGCGCGGTGGGCAAGGTCCTCGCGATGGAGATGGTGCTCGCCGGGCGGCGGCTCAGCGCCCGCGAAGCGCTGGCCTACGGCCTCGTCAACAAGGTCGTCCCCGTCGAGGCGTGGTATGACGAGGCGCTGGCCCTGGCGGAGACGGTCGCCAAGAAGGCGCCGCTCGCGGCCCAGCTCGCCAAGGAATGCGTGTCCCGGGCGCTCGACATGGACTTAGAGACCGCTCTCGACTACGAGCGGCGCATGTTCTACCTGCTCTTCGCCTCCTCCGACCAGAAGGAAGGCATGAAGGCCTTCCGCGAGAAGCGCAAGGCCGCTTTCACGGGGAGCTGACATGGCCGAGACCGCGGTGCAGACCGACTTGCTCGCCCAACAGGAGGGCGCCGTCCTGACCCTGACCTTGAACCGCCCGAAGGTCTTAAACGCCCTCACCCACGCGATGATGGAGGGAGTGACCGCGGCGCTTAAGAAAGCCGAACGCGACGCCTCCGTGCGCGCCGTGGTCGTCACGGGGTCCGGCCGCGCCTTCTGCGCGGGCGCCGACCTCGACCACTTGAAGGAGTCCTACAAGGCCGGCGTCGCCCCGAAGCTGGGCGGCGAGCTGCGGCGCTGGTTCAACCCGATGGTGTCCCAGATCCGTCGGATGGAGAAGCCCGTGGTCGCGATGGTCAACGGCCTCGCCGCGGGCGCCGGCGCCAGCCTGGCTTTGGCCTGCGACGTGAAATACGCGGCCCCGACGGCCAAGCTCATCGCGGCCTTCGGCCAGGTGGGCCTCGTGCCGGACTCCGGCTTCAGCCGCGCGCTGGTGCGCGGGATGGGCCTCTCGAACGCCTTGGAGCACGCCTGGACCGCCAAGCCGATCGCGGCGACGGACGCCGAGCGCTGGGGCCTGTTCAACAAGGTCGTCCCGGCCGACGAGCTCAAGGCCGAGGTCAAGGCCTTCCTCGATAAGGTCCTGGCGGCCCCGCCGAAGTCGCTGGCGCTCACCAAGCGCTCGTTCAACCGGGCGGCCGAGAACGATTTCGAAGGCCACCTCGAGTACGAGGCCCAGCTCCAGGAGGTCCTCGGCAAGACCGCGGACCACGTTGAGGGCGTCAACGCGTTCTTGGAAGGCCGGTCCCCCAAATTCAAAGGAGAGTGAGATGGCGACGATGACCGAGGCCGAGAAGGAGAAGAAGCTCCTGGAGAAGGTCGCGAAGGGGGAGAAGATCACCTCCGTCGAGGAGATGACGGCCGAGTACCGCGAGCTCCTGACGAACCTCATGATGATGCAGGCGGACTCCGAGCTCGCCGGCGGCTACGGCTACGTGCCCTGGATCATGAAGTCGCCCGACATCCGCGAGACCTTGGTCGTCAGCCAGATCGTCAAAGACGAGATCCGCCACGCGCGCGTCATGTATCGCCTGCTCGAGGGGATGGGCGTCGACGTGGACGAGTACTACAACAAGCACAACTTCTCGCTGCGCGTGGACTCGGCCGACATCGGCACCGAGCGCGTCGCCGACGACAAGCGCGTCAACATCTTCTACTACCCCATCGAGACCTGGTACGACTTCATCATGTTCAACTTCTGCATGGACCGCGGCGCGGGCCATCAGCTCGAGGACTCGCTCGACTGCTCCTACAAGCCCTGGTGCGACACGATGGAGGGCATCTTCAAGGAAGAGACGATGCACATGGCCCACGGCGACCAGTGGGTCAAGCGCCTCGCCGCCGACCCGAAGACCAAGGAGGCCACGCAGAAGGCGCTCGACACGTGGTTCCCGCGCACGATGAACATCTTCGGCCGCCGGGGCTCGAAGAAGAACATCCTTTACCGGAAGTACGGCTTGAAGAAGCGCGACAACGACGACGTCCGGCAGTCCTTCGCCGCCGACGTCGCCAAGAAGTGCGCCGAGTACGGCCTCAAGGTCCCCCATTGGGAGCCGGAAGCCCAGAAGATGACCGAGGAGCCGTTCATCCCCGGGTGAAGACCCTCGGCGTCGTCGGCGCCGGGACGATGGGCCGCGGCATCGCCCAGTTGGCCCTGCAGAGCGGCCTTCGGGCCGTGCTCCACGACGCCGACCCGGCCCAGCTCGTCAAGGCCAGGGACGCCGTCCGGGCCGGCCTCGAGAAGGGCGTCGAGAGGGGCAAGCTCTCGGGGGCCGAGGCCGCCGCGGCTTTCGGACGGCTCGAGACGGCGGGTAGCCTCTCCGGCATGGCGGCCTGCGACATGGTCGTCGAGGCGGTCTTCGAAGACCTGGCCTTGAAGAAGAAGCTCGTCTACGAGCTCTCCCGCCTGGTGCCAGGGCCTGTACCATTGGCCACGAACACGTCCTCGCTCCTCGTCGGCCAGGTCGCCGAAGGCGCCGACGGGGCCGCCGGGCGCGCGCGCGTCGTGGGCCTCCACTTCTTCAACCCGCCCGTGGCGATGCGCCTGGTGGAGGTCGTGCGCGGCCCCGAGACCTCGGACGCCGCCGCCGCGGCCGCCCGGGACCTCGCGCTGGCCTTGGGACGCACGCCGGTGTCGGTCAAGGACGGGCCGGGGTTCCTCGTGAACCGCGTGGTGCGCTCCTACTACCTCGTCGCGCAGCGGCTGGCCGCGGAAGGCGCGGGCTCCTTCACCGAGCTCGACGCCGCTTTGACCGCGCAGGGCCTGCCGATGGGGCCCTTCACCTTGATGGACTTCATCGGCCTCGAGGTCAATCTGGCCATCACGCAGTCCATCTACGAGGGGCTGGGCCGCCCGGAGCGCCTCAAGCCCCACTGGCTCCAGGAGAAGCTCGTCGGGATGGGATTCAAGGGCGTCAAGTCCGCGGCGGGGTTCTATCTGTATCTCGCCGGAAAGAAGGCCGAGGAGAACCCCGCCGCCGTCTCGCTCATCCCCTTCCGCAAGAAACCGCTTCCCCCGGAGGCCGTCTTCGAGCGCGTGATGGAGGCCATCCGCGCCGAGGCGGAGCTGATGGTCTCCGAGGGCGTCGCGTCCTCGGCCGACGTCGACACCGCGGTCACGTTGGCGATGAACTTCCCGAAGGGCCCGTTCGCGTGGGGGCGCCGTGCCGCGAAAGCATAAGCCGAAGGCCGACGGCCGGCTGCTCGCCGACTACCTGCGCGCGACGACCCGCGTCGCCGCGGTGCTCCACAAGCACGGCGTGCAGGTCTGCTCGGGCTGCGTCATCACCTTGCTCTCCACCCCCGAGAAGGCCGCCTCCTACCACGCGGTCCCCGACCCCGCCGCCTTCGCGCGGGACCTGCGCCGGGCCGCCGCTAAGAAGCGGCGCTAGCTTCCAGCACCAGCGCCTTCAGCTGCGCCAGGCCTTCCGTCAGCGCCGCGGGGCCCGGCTGGAGGATGTACGTGGATTTTATCTCGCGGACGAGGCCGTTCTTCACCGCGGGGATCCCGTCCCAGCCCGGCCGTTTCTTGATGGCGGCCAGGTTCGCCTTCTTGCCGCACCAGGAGGCCACGACCAGGTCGGGCGCGCGGCGCACGACCTCCGCGGGGTCGACGATGCGGTCTTTGGCCAGGCCCTTCCCGCGCAGCTCGGGGAAGACCGGCTCGCCCCCCGCGGCCTCGACGAGCTCCTCGACCCAACGGATGCCGCTGATGAGGGGTCCATCCCACTCCTCGAAGTAGACCTTAGGCCGCTTGGGGAGGGAGGCGGACTCGCGCCGCGCGGCCTCGACGCCGGCGGCGAGCCGCGCCGCCAGGGCTTCGGCCTCGGCCGCGGCTCCGACGAGCGCGCCGGTCGCGCGCACGACGGCCAGCACCTCGTCGACGCTGCGTTGGTTGAAAATCACCACGTTGACGCCCGCCTTGATGAGGTCGCGCGCGATGTCGGCCTGCAGGTCGGAGAACCCGACGGCGAGGTCGGGCTCGAGCGCCAGGATCTTCGGGACGTCCGCCGTGGTGAACGCGCAGACCCGCGGCTTTTTGCGGGCTTCGGGCGGGCGGACCGTGTAGCCCGAGACGCCGACCACGAGGTCCCAGCGGCCCAACAGATGCAGCGTCTCGGCCGACTCTTCCGTCAGGCAGACGACGCGGCGGGGCCAGCTCAGAGGTCGACCTGCTCCAAGACGACGCCGGTCTCGTCGAAGGTGAAGAAGGAGCCTTTGGCGCCGGCGGCCTTCGCGGCGCCCTGGGCCTTCCAGGCGGCGTCGGAGGCGTCGAGGAGCTTGTCGAAGGCGCCCAGGCTCTCGAGCTTCCCGTCGACCCGTCGGGCGGCGCCGAAGTGCTTCTTGGGCAGGGGCTCCTGCGCCAAGAGCGCCGCCACGTCCGCCGGGACCGGGCGGGGGCTCCTCTGGATGAGCTTCACCAGGCCGTAGGCGAGGGCGAAAGGGAGGATCAGCCAGTACAGAAACGACGCGATCATCGCGGGGCGGCTACCAGCCGGTGGACATCGGGCCGCGGTCGACCTTGCGGCTGATGTTGGCGGGCTGGGTGCCGAGGAGGCGGTGGATGTGGGAGGCCAGGACGGCGGGCTTGATGGGCTTCTCCATCACCTCTTTGACGTTGTGTTCGCGGCGGAGCATCTCGACGGCCTGACGGTCCAGGCGGCGCCCGGTGACGATGATGAGCGGCGTGTTGCGCGCGTCGCCCGACTGGAGCTCCTTGGCGACCTCGTAGCCGCTGGTGCCGGGGAGCATGAAGTCGAGGACGATGAGGTCGGGGGTCTTGAGCCCGTCGGCCTTCTTCAAGCCTTCGGCGCCGGACGCCGCGGTGTCCACCTGGAACCCCTCGTTCTTCATCCAGGTCGCGAGCATGTCGAGCATCTCGACCTCGTCTTCGATGAGGAGGACGAGTTTGTCCTTGGGGTCGTGCAGGTCGGCCATGGTCTCTCCGGCGTACGCGCTATTATAACCCCGCAAACGGCGGCCTGCTAGGTGCCGGCCGTCACGGACACGACCTCGATGGCGAAGTCGAGGGCTTTGCCGGCCAGAGGGTGGTTCAAGTCCAGGACCACCCCGTCGTCCTGGATCTTCATGACCTTCGCCGAGAACGGCCGTCCGTTGGCCTGGCCGCCGACGGTCTCGCCGACCTTGAGCTTGGCGGCGTTCTTCTTGCCGCCGAAGGCGGGCCAGGGCACCGTCTTGACCCCCGCCGGGTTGTGCTCGCCGTAGCCGTCCTTGGCCTCGACGCGCGCGGCGAACTTGTCCCCGGCCTTGTGGCCGGTCATCTGGGCCTCGAGCCCGGGGACGATCATCCCCGCGCCCTGTTTGTAGGGAAGAGGTTCCTTGCCCACCGAGGAGTCCACCACCGCGCCGTCCACGGTCAAGGTGTAGTGCATCTTCACTTCGGAGCCGGGCGCGATGACGGGGCTCTTCGAGCAGGCGGCGGCGAGGGCGGCGGCGAGGAGGAGAGCGGGTCTTTTCATGGCGCTACCTTACCTTTTCCTTACCCGGGGGCCAAGACGGCGAAACAGGCCCGTGCTACGATACCCTTGAGGGGAGGGTGCCATGGGAACCTTGCTCGCCTGTCTGCTGGCCGTGCCGTCGGGAGCCGTCGAACGCGCCGCGAAAGCGCCGAGCGCGATGTCCGCGCGCCGGTCCGCGGCCGCGGCCCAGCCGTCCGCGATGGCCGCCCGGAGGGGCGGGGCCGCGCCCCGCTTCGGCACGGCTTCCGCGCCGCCCGCCGCGCCTTCGCGGAC
>SCTT01000228.1 GCA_004322435.1 bacterium | reverse complement strand
CTCTGGGTGGGCGTGAGGGAGTTAAAAAGCGTGCGCTTTGACTCGGTGCGCAAGCGCAAGAAGGGCTTCGAGTTCGAGGGCCGCGGCTACGGCCACGGCGTGGGCCTGTGCCAGTGGGGCGCCCGGGCGCAGGCCGACGGCGGCCGCTCCTACACGGACATCATCGCCCACTACTTCCCAGGCGCGAAGGTCGGGCGGATGCCGGAATGAGGCGCTCCGACTACGAGTTCGAGGTCCCCGACGAGCTGGTGGCCGCCGAGCCGTCCGCGCGGCGCGACGCGTCGCGGCTCATGGTCCTGCGGCGCACGGGAGGGGTCGAACACAGGGCCTTCTCGGAGCTGCCGGAGCTGCTGGCCCCCGGCGACTGCCTCGTCCTAAACCGGTCCAAGGTCCTGCCCGCCCGCCTGCCGGGCCGCAAGGCGACGGGCGGCGCGGTCGATCTGCTTCTTCTGGCGGAGGTTGAGCCCGGGCTCTGGCGGGCGCTCGCCACCGGGGTCAAGGAAGGGCTGACGGTGGACGTGGGCGACGGGGTGAGCGCCGCCGTGACGGAACGCTCCGGAGAGTCCTGGCTGGTGCGCTTCTCGACGCCCGCGGTGCGCGAACATCTCGAGCGCCGCGGCCTGCCCCCCCTGCCTCCCTACATCCGCGGCAAGCGCAAGCGCGCGGGTCTGGCCGATGCGCGGCCCGAGGACATGGAGCGGTACCAGACGGTCTATGCCCAAGAGCGCGGGTCGCTGGCCGCCCCCACCGCGGGGCTCCATTACACGCCGGAGCTGTTGGCCCGGCTTAAAGAGCGCGGCGTTGCGGTTGCTGAGATTATCCTGCACGTGGGACTGGGGACCTTCAAGCCCGTCGTCGCGGACGATGTCCGCGACCATACGATGCTCCCGGAGCGCTACGAGGTGCCGCCGGCGGCCGTAGAAGCCGTCCGGGCCGCCAAGTCTCAGGGTGGGCGCGTCGTCGCCGTCGGGACGACGGCCACGCGGACCTTGGAGACCGTCTTCGGGGCCGGCGTGCTGGCCGAGCCCACGGCCCCGCTCACCGGCGAGGCCTCCCTCTACATCCTCCCGGGCCGCCCGTTCGCGGCGGTGGACGCCTTGCAGACCAACTTCCATCAACCCGCCTCGACGCCGCTCCTTTTGACCTGCGCGTTCGCGGGCCGCGAGCGCGTGCTCGCCGCCTACCGCGAGGCCATCGAGAAACGCTATCGTCTGTTCTCCTACGGCGATGCGATGCTGATTCTATGAGCGGACATTTCACGGTCACGGCCACGGACGGGAAGCGCCGCTGCGGGGTCTTGAAGACCCGCCACGGCGACGTGGAGACTCCCGTCTTCATGCCCGTGGCGACCCAGGGCACCATCAAGTCGCTGGGCTCTGACGACATCAAGGCCCTGGGGATGAAGGCCATCCTCGCCAACTCCTACCACCTAGGGCTCCGGCCGGGCCCGGAAGTCGTCGAGGCCCACGGGGGCCTGCACGGGTTCATGAAGTACGACGGCGCCATTTTGACCGACTCCGGCGGCTACCAGGTCTTCAGCCTGGCGGATCTGCGGCGCTTAGACGACAAGGGCGTGGTCTTCAAGTCCCACCTCGACGGCTCCTCCAAGTACCTGACCCCCGAGAACGTCATCGAGCTCCAGGCCAAGCTGGGCTCCGACATGTGGACCACCTTGGACGAGTGCCCCCCCTATCCCTGCACGCCCCAAGAGGCGAGCAAGGCGCTGGCGCGCACGATGAAGTGGACCGACCGCTCGGTGGCGGCCTTTAAGAGCGAGGACGCGCGCACGGGCGGCGGGCACCTGTTCTTCCCCATTTTGCAGGGCTCGATGGACCCGGCGTTGAGGCGCGAGGCCGCGGCCCACATCGCGACCGTGGGCGCCGACGGGGTGTCCATCGGCGGCTTCTCGGTGGGCGAGTCCAAGGAGCAGACCTGGGACGCGCTGGCGCATGCCATCGAGGCCTTGCCGCCGGAGCTGCCGCGGTATCTGATGGGGATGGGCGCCCCCGAGGACCTATGGGACGCGATTTCTTTAGGAATCGACATGATGGACTGCGTGTGGCCCACCCGGACGGCCCGCAACGGGCTCATCATGACCTCCACGGGACGGCTCAACATCAAGAACGGCTCGTTCAAGTTCGACCAGAAGCCCTTGGACGAGGCGTGCACGTGTCCTACGTGTCAGACGTACACCCGTTCTTATCTTTCCCATCTGCTGCGGGCGTCTGAACTCGCGTCCTATAGGCTTTTGAGCATCCATAACGTCCACTACAACCTGCGGATGATGGAGCGCATCCGGGCCGCCATCCGGAACAACTCCTTCGACTCCGAGCGCAAGAAGTTCCAGGACGAGTTCCGGCCCAAGACCCCCGCCTCGTCTTGATAACGCAGCGTATTTTGGTAGAATCCGACTCGGTTTTAGCATCACTTATTAGGAGAAGCGAATGAACCCTGCTGCCGCCGTCGGCGCCGCCCCGAGCCCCATCGCCAGCTTCGTGCCCCTCATCGCCATGGTGGCGATCTTCTACTTCCTGGTCATCCGCCCCCAGCAGAAGCAGCAGAAGGAGCTCGACGCGATGATCGCCGCCCTGAAGAAGGGCGACCGCGTGCTCACCAGCGGCGGCTTCTACGTCACCGTCCTGAACGTCCGGGGCTCCGACCTCGAGGTCAAGCTCGGCGACGAGAAGGTCGTGATGGCCCGCTCCGCCGTGACCCGCCTCGCCAACCACCCCGAGCTCCAGTCCGCGGCCGAGACCGCGGAGAAGGCCTAGATGACCAAGATGCAGATGAAGTGGGCCTCGGTCCTGGCCCTGATCGTCCTCTCCGGCTTCATGATCTGGCCGTCCGCCGAGTGGTACATGATGGACGCCCCCCAGCGCGACCGCCTCGAGGCCGCCCGGATGCGCCCCAAGCACCTGTTGAACCTGGGGTTGGACCTGCGCGGCGGCACGCACCTGTTGATGGAGCTCGAGGTGGACAAGCTCCCGAAGGAGGCCGACGTCCCCGACGCCCTCTCCCGCGCCATCGAGATCCTGCGCAACCGCGTCGACGGCCTCGGCGTCGCGGAGCCCCTGATCGCGCGCCAGGGCGACCGCTGGATCGTCGTCCAGCTCCCCGGCGTCAAGAACGCCCAGGCGGCCAAGGACATCGTCGGCACCACGGCCCTCCTCGAGTTCCGGATGGTCGACGACGGCCAGGCCGCCCGCGACGCCGCCGCCAAGATCTACGAGAAGCTCGGCGACCCCTTCCCGAACGGCGTGCTCTCCACCGCCGCCGCCGCGATGCTCCCGGCCGGCGACATGCTGGTGCGCGGGCGCTCCTCCGAGTTCTACGTGGTCCGGGCGTCCGCCCCGCTGACCGGGGCGCTGCTCGACTCGGCCCGCGTCGAGACCGGCGACAACGGCATGCCCGTCGTGGCCTTCAAGTGGAAGCCCGAGGGCGGCAAGCTCTTCGGCGACCTGACCTCGGCCAACGTCGGCAAGAACATGGCCATCGTGCTCGACGGCATGGTGCAGTCGGCGCCCGTCATCCGCGGCCCCATCCGGGGCGGCTCGGGCATCATCGAGGGCAACTTCAAGATGGAGGACGCCAAGAAGCTGGCCATCGTGCTGCGCGCCGGCTCGCTGCCGGCGCCCTTGCGCATCATCGAGGAGCGCACCATCGGCGCCTCGCTCGGCGAGGACTCCATCAAGGCCGGCCGGAACGCGTTCGGCTTCGGGCTCCTCGCGGTCGCCGTGTTCATGGTCGTCTACTACAACATGAGCGGCCTCTTCGCCGACTTCGCTTTGGTCTTGAACCTCGTGTTCACGCTGGCTCTGATGTCCTACTTCGGCGCGACGCTCACGATGCCCGGCATCGCGGGCCTGCTGCTGACCATGGGCATGGCCGTCGACGCCAACGTGCT
>SCTT01000227.1 GCA_004322435.1 bacterium | reverse complement strand
TTCCCGAACCTCATCCGCTACATCCGCGGCGAGTTCCACAAGATCCCCGACAGCCGCGTCCTCGCCCTCGTCTACGAAGGCGAAGGCGCCATCGCCCTGGTCCGGAAGGTCGCCGGCGCGACCAACCCCGAGCAGGCCGACCCGGGCACCATCCGGGGCACCTTCGGCCGCATCACGACCGACGGCCAGTTCGAGAACGTCATCCACGCCTCGGGCAACGCCGCCGACGCCGCGCGCGAAGTCGCGCTGTGGTTCAAGGCCGGCGAGATCGTCAGCGGCCAGCTCGCGCGCGCGTGAGCCCGTTCGTCGCCGTCGCGCTGGCGGCCGCCCTGGCCGCCGGCGCGGCGGAACCGGCACCCACGCCGCCCAAGAAGCCCGTCCTCCGCGAGTTCCCCGGCGAGCCCGTCGAGTTCCAGACCGCCGACGGCTGGACCATCGCGGGGCGCTATTCGCCGTCCAAGGAAGAGGACCAGCTCACCTTCATTCTGCTCCACGACGGCCGCGGGCGCCTGCAGAACTGGGCGGCCTTCGCCCGCAAGATGACGGCGCGCGGGGTCGGCTACCTGGCCATCGACATGCGCGGGCACGGCCTGAGCACGAAGGCCCCGGCCGGCAAGCCCGCCAACTGGCGCGAGTTCATCGTCTCCCGCCGCGACAACCCCTACGAAGGCATCCGCGAGGACATCGCGGCGGCCGCCAAGTTCCTGGAATCGAAGGGCGTCCCGGCCGAGGCCGTGGCGCTGGGCGGAGCGGACTTGGGCGGCAGCCTGGCGCTCAAGTACGCGGCGCTGCATCCCGAGATAGCCATGGTGTTCATCCTCTCGCCCGGCATGAGCTACCGCGACATCGCGACCGTCAACGCGGTGCGCGCGTACAAGGACCGCCCCATCCTCTTCGTCGTCGCCGAAGACGACCGCAAGTCGGCGGCCGAGACCGCCATCATGGGTCAGTTCGCCCGGCAGGCCGCCGGCGAGATGAACGTGACCGTGCTGACCGCCGCGCGGGGCCACGGGACGCGCATGCTGATCTTCAACAAAGGCCTGATGGATTCCATCCTGGAATGGGTGGACACGCCGGTGAAGGCGCCCGAGCTCGACGTGTCCTCGGACACCTTAAGCGGCATCGAGGCTTCCACGGCGCCCGCCGACGGCCAAGCGCCGTCGGGAGATCCCGGCGACGACCCCGCGCTCAACGACTAGCCGCATGGCCGCCGACCGCTTCCGGCTCCTGCCCACCGAGCAGCCGAACCCCGCCTCGCGCGGCCTGGACCGCCGCCCCTTAAAGGACCTCGTCGCCGTCATCTGCCGCGAGGACCTCGTGGTGCCGCGCGCGGTGGCCGCCGAGGCCCCGCGCATCGCGAAGGCCGCCGAGTTCGCCGCGGCGGCGTTGGCCGCCGGCGGCCGCATCGTCTTCGTCGGCGCGGGCACGAGCGGACGCCTGGGCGTCCTCGAGGCCGCCGAGATCCCGCCGACCTTCGGCACGTCGCCCTCCCGCGTCAAAGCCATCATGGCCGGCGGGCGGCGGGCGGTCTTCAAATCCAAAGAGGGTGCCGAGGACGACGCCCCCGAAGGCGCGCGGCGTGTGCGCCAAGAAGCCCGGCGCGGGGACCTCGTCGTGGGCATCGCCGCCAGCGGCGTGACCCCCTTCGTGCGCGGGGCGCTGGCCCAGGCGCGGCGGCTGGGCTGCAAGACCGCCTTCATCACCGCGAACAACCGGGCTCTGGCCAACATCGCCGACGTCGTCATCGCGCCGCGCACGGGCCCCGAGGTGCTGGCGGGCTCGACGCGCCTGAAGTCCGGGACGGCGGCCAAGCTCGTCTTAAACGCCCTGACGACCGCGGCGATGTCGCGGCTCAACAAGGTCTACGACAACTGGATGGTGGACTTAAAGCCCACCAACAAGAAGCTCGTCGCGCGCGCGGTGCGCGTCATCGCGCACCTGGGCGGGGTGGGCCCGAAGGACGCCGAGGGTCTCTTCACCGCCTCGGGCCGCCACGTGAAGACGGCGGTGCTGATGGCGCGCCGCAAGCTCGACCGGCCCGCGGCGCGGCGGCGCCTCAAGGCCAAGGGCGGCTCGCTAAGACGCGCGTTGGAGGAGCGATGAAGAACTTCGCCGGGACCTTGCTGACCGAGACCGTCGGGAGCGTCGTCCTCAAGGGGAACCCGCTGGGCGACCCGCGCCTGCGCGAGATCCCCGTCTACCTGCCGCCCTCCTACAAGGAAGACCTGGAGCGCCGCTATCCCGTCGTCTACTTCCTGCAGGGCTTCACCGGCCTGGCCAAGTGGTCCGCGCTGAGCCATCCCTGGCGCGAGAACCCCGTCGAGCGCTTCGACCGCCTCATCCAGGAGGGGAAGGCCCCTGAGGCCGTGCTGGTCCTCCCCGACGGCTTCACGCGCTACGGCGGCGGGCAGTACATCAACTCGGAAGGGACCGGGCGCTACGAGGACCACGTGGTGGCCGAGCTCGTCCCCTATATCGACGGGCGCTTCCGCACCTCCGCCAAGCCCGCGGGCCGCGCGGTCTTGGGCAAGTCGAGCGGCGGCTACGCCTCGCTGGTCCTCGCGATGCGCCATCCCGACGTGTTCGGGCACTGCGTCAGCCACTCGGGCGACACGCTCTTCGAGGTGTCCTACGGCGCCGACTTCCCCAAATGCGTGAACGCCCTCGCGCCCTACGGGGGCGACTTCAAGAAGTTCCTCGAGGCCTTCGCGGCGGCGCGGGACAAGGAGAGCTTGGACCACTCTCTCATCAATATGGCGGGGATGGCCTCGGCCTATTCGCCCAATCCCAAGAGCGAGTTGGGCTTCGATCTGCCCTTCGACACGAGGACCGGCGAGGTCGTCGGGCCCGTCTTCGCGCGCTGGCTCGAGCACGACCCGGTGAAGCTGGCGGCCAAGCACGTCAAGGCGCTTAAAAGCCTCAAGACGCTCTACTTCGACTGCGGGGTCAAAGACGAGTTCTACCTGCACCTGGGCGCCCGCGCGCTGTCGCGCGAGCTCAAGCGCCTCAAGGTGCCCCACGTCCACGAGGAGCACGGCGGCGGCCACTTCGGCATCGGCGACCGCTACGACGTGGGCTTCGCGCGCCTCAAGGCCGGGTTCGCCAAGGCCGCGTAGCGCCTAGCGTTTCTTCTTCGCCGCCTCGCCCTCGCGCATCCCGAACCGGGCGCGCAGCGCGCGCAGGGCCGGCTCCCGCTCCGCCTCCGGCAGCTCCATGATGCGCGCGGTCTCGGAGCTGAGCGATTTCCGGCGGCGGCCCTTGGCCTCGCCGGGGTGGGCGGCGTTGAACTCCTTGAGCGCCGCCTCGCGCTGGTCCTCGGGCAGGGCCTTGAGGCGCAGATACTCGGCCTTGAGCTCGGGGGACGGAGCCTCGGGAGGCGGGGCGGCCTCCTCCTTGGGAGCGGGCTTCTTCGAGGGGCGGGCCTCTTCGATCTTCGGGACGAGCCCGTGCTTTTTCTGGAAGGCGTCGATGGCCGCCGGGCGCTCGGCCTCCGGCAAGGCCATGATCTTTTTGTACTCGGCCTTCATCTCCGGGGTCGCGGCGCTCTTCTCGGCGGCGTATCCGACGCGAACAGCCCAGGCGAGCGCGAACACGAGAGCAGAGACGGTTCGAATCATGGCCATCTTCCCTCCGGCACGGCTCTAGTAGTAGTAGCAGTTCGGCGCCCGGCGGGCCAGCCGCCGGGGGTCAGTGCGCGTCAGACTTGATAAAGTAGGCGGGTGAAACCGCCTTTAGCCTTGGGGCTCATGTCCGGGACCTCCGCCGACGGCGTGAGTTTGGGGCTCGTCGAAGTCTCGGGGCGGCGCCTGCGGGTGAGGGCCCACGCGACTTATGCCTACGCGCCGGCCCTGCGCCGCCGCATTTTGGCCGCCCCCGAGGCGCGGGCCGGAGAACTCTCGGCGCTCGACTTCGAGTTGGGCCGGGCCTTCGCGAAGGCGGCAGTGCGGTTCCTCAAGGCCGAACGCGTCCCGGCGCGCCGCTTGGCCGCCGTCGGCTCGCACGGGCAGACCGTCGTCCACCGGCCGCGGGCCGCGGACCCGTCGACCTTGCAGATCGGGGAAGCCTCTTTTCTGGCCGAGGCGCTGGGCGTCCCGGTCGCCTGCGACTTCCGGCCGCGCGACATGGCCGCCGGAGGCGAAGGCGCGCCGCTCGTGCCCTTCCTAGACGAGCTCCTCTACGGCGACGGCCCGCCGCGGATTCTTCAGAACATCGGGGGCGTGGCGAACGCGGCGTTGGTCGGCCGCGGCGCGCCGACCGTCGCCTTCGACACAGGCCCGGGCAACGCCGTCATGGACGCCGCGGCGCGCCGCGCCACCGGAGGGCGCCTCGACTACGACAGCGGCGGCAAGATCGCCGCGCGCGGCCGGGCCGACGAGGCCTTGGTGCGCCGCCTCCTTAAGAACCCGTTCTTCTCGCGCCGGCCGCCCAAGAGCCTCGACCGCGGGGAGTTCGCCGAACCCTTCCTCGCGCGCTGGCTGCCGCGCTCCCGCTATTCCCACGCGGACGCGCTGGCGACGGCGACGCGCTTCACGGCGGCGAGCATCGCCGACCAGGCGCGGCGCTACCTTTTGCCGCGCGCGCGGGTCCGCGAGCTGGTCGTCAGCGGCGGCGGCGCCCTCAATCCGACCTTGATGCGCGACCTGGCGGCGCTCATGCCGGTCCCCGTGGTCCCCAGCTCGGCCCACGGCCTGCCGCCTTTGGCCAAGGAACCCGCGCTCATGGCGGTGATGGGGCTCTTTGCCGTGCAAGGCCGGCTCAACCACTGCCCGAAGGCCACCGGCGCGCGCGGCGCGCGCGTGCTCGGCAAGGTCATCCGTTAACAGCGGAGGGTCTTAGCGGCGCAGGCGGTCGTAGAGGTCGGCGGCGCCCAAGAGGACGAAGGTCACCACGAAGCCGGCGCCCACGGATTTGGCGTCCGAGAGGCCCTGTCCCAGGCGGAAGTAGAGGAAGCTCAAGACCCCGAAGGTCACGGCGATGGGGGTGACCCAGTCGCGCTTGGGGTCCAAGTCCCCGGCGAGCATCGCGGCGGTGGAGATGGCGTAGCCGCAGCCCGGGCAGGTCACCGTGGGGGGGAAGCCCGCCTCTTCCGGACCGGCCTTGATGCCCGCCCAGCCCATCACGAAGGCCTGCGGGCTCTTCCGGAGCTGCCGCCGGCAGCGCGGGCAGTTGAAGTGGGTCGCCGCCACGTCAGTATCCTAGCACGCGCATGGATTCCAGGAAGCGGGTGAACTCCTTGCGGTAATCGAGGTATTCGGATTCCCGCGTCGTGAGCTTGACGACGATGTAATCCTCTCCGACGGAGGGGACGTAGGCGTAGAAGTGGTGCAGCTCCAGGTACTCGGCGGGAAGGCGGCCGGGCGGGAACATCCGGCTCTCGCGGGCCTCGAAGAGGCGGGCGGGCTTGCGCGCGACGCGCCACGAGTTGAGGCCCGTCACGGTCCGTTCGGCGGCGTCCTCGGACCGGCGCAGCGCTTTGAGGGTGTCCCGGCCGCGGCGCCAGCCGGGCTTCCCCTTCTCGACGACGTGGACGTGGTAGGCGGGGCGCCAGCCCGCGGCCGTCTCGGGGCCGACGATATGGGCGACGGTGCCGGCCGGCGTCGCCTGCTCGTAGGCGGTCCAGCCCATCGGCAGCGTGCACGAGAAGGCCCGGCTCGGCGGGGTGTAAGGGACCTCGTCCTCGGCGACGGCGGGGAGGGCGAGGACCAAGGCCAGCGCGAGGAGCCTCATTCGCGGACCTCCCGGGCCAGCCGTTCGGACTCGAGCCAGGCGGCCTCCGCCGCCGAGCCGGCGGCGGGCAGCGGCGGGGCGGCGGACAGGGGCTCCCGGCCGACGCCGAGCCCCGCCTCGCCGGCGATGCGCGCGCCGGCGTCGACCGCGAAGAAGCCGTGCGCCATCGTGTCGACGAAGTCCATCGGGCGGTCGCGCCATTCGTGGTAGAGCGCCAGCGTGTCCTTGTCGAGCGCCGGCTCGTCGTTGGCCGCCTTCTCGAGGGACTGATAGAGCCGGAACTCGCCGACGCGCGCGGAGAGCTCGGCGCCGACGGCGTCCCCGGGCATGCGCGTGCGGGCGTCGAGGAGGAGGAGAGCCCGGGTCAGGGCCCCGGCCAGCACGGTCTCGGAGCGCGACAGGCGCCGCGAGCCGTCGGGATAGACCTTCGCGCGGCCCCACTTGGTGGCCTGCTCGCCGGCGGAAGCGCTCTCGCGGGAGAACGCGGCGTCCGGCGGGACGGGCAGGCCGCGCGCGGCGTAGAACGCCGGGTCGTCCGGCAGCAGCCAGGCGTGGTCGGCCTTGAGGAAGGAGTCGGCCGAGCGCAGGATGGGTCCGTCGTGGAGCGCCACGGTCTCGAGCGCGCGCTGTCCGGGCGCCGCGGTGAGGGTGATGGAGGCCCGGGCGTCGAGGCCCGCCCGCCGGGAGTCGAGCACCACGTGCGGCATGCGCTTGACCAGCACGCCCAACGCGCGCGTGCGCTCCGGCTCGGGGAGGTTGGCCGACACCATCGCGAGCAGCGACTTCTCCGTGCGGCCGTAGGGGGCCTGGGCCAGGAAGGCGGAGAACGCGTCGGGCGTCACCGGCGGATACGGGGGGCCGGCCGGGACCGGGGCGGCCGGGGCCGCCGGCGGAGGCGGGGCGACGAGCGTGGAGTTCGGGAGGGCGGCGGGGGAGAGCCCTTCGGCCTGGCGCACGGGCGGGGGTGCGGCGGCTTCGATGCGGTAGCCCTCGGCCGGGATGGTCAGGGGGACGGGCGGCGGCGTCAGTCCCGCGGCGGCGGCGACCTGCGGCGGGGGCGCGGCGGCGGGGGCGGACAGCGCGGCGGCCACCGCCGGCGGGAGGGAGGCGAGGTTCACGTCGGGGGCGGCGGCGGCGGGCGCCTTCACCGGGGGCGCGGCGGCCTTCGGGGCCTCCAGCGGCGCGTTCTCGAGCTCCTCCTCGCTGGGCAGCGGTGCCGGGGCGTTAGGGTCCGCCTTCGGTGCGGGGAGGGCCGATGCGGGCGCCGGCGGCGGGGCGACCGGCAGGGGTGGGGCGACGGGCGCCGGGGCGACGACGGGGGCGGGTGCAACGACGGGCGCCGGGGCGGGTTCAGGAGCGGGGACTGGGACGACCGGCGTGGGCGCCGCCGTCACCGTTGGGGGCGGTTGGACGACTGGAGCGGCCTGCGGGGCCGGGGTCGCCGGTACGGCCGGCGCGGCGGGAACCGGCGCCGCCGGCAGATTCGCCCAAGGGGCCGGCAAGGCTTTGATGTCGAGGGGGATCGCTTCGGCGGCCGGCGCGGGCGTCGGGACCGGGGTGGGAGCCGGAGCCGCCGGCGGGACGGGCACTGGAGCGGGAGCCGGGGGAGCGGCCGGAGTCGGTGCCGGAGCGGGAACCGGCGCCGCGGCGACGGGAGGGGCCGGGGGAAGCGGCGGCCGGAACGGAGCCTGGGGGGCCCGGGCGCCCAGCGGCATGAGCGTCCCGCTCAAAGTGTTTAGCTGTTGGTCGAGCGGGACGGCGGCCGGCACCTGGCTCGGGCGCACGTCGGGCGGGGACACCGCGGAGGAGTCGGGGAGGGGGGCCTTCGGCGCGCTCGCGGCCATGTCGTAGAGCTCGCGGTCGGTGAACACGGACTTGAGCTGCTCACGCGCGGATTTGCTCAGGATGGGCCAGTCCCGCTGGCCGATGCGCCGCAGCGCCGCCTTGTCCTCCTTGGAGAGCAGGCCGTTGACGGCCGCGCGGTCCTGGATGATCTTGATCTCGAGGAGGTCGGCCAGGCGCCGTCGGCTGCGCAGGTCCTCCAGGATGTAGGCGGCATCCTCGCGCGAGACCGTCATCTTGTTGGGCGAGCGCAGCATGCCTTCGGCGTCGAAGGAGTACCCCTTTTCCGTCAGGAGCATGAAGTCGCAGTTGTCGACCGGGATGTCGTGGATGTCGAACGGGGCGTCCGGACCCGCCGCCCACGCGGCGCCCGCCAGGAGCACCGCCGCCGCCAATAAGGGAGCCCTCATCTTCGCCATTATAGTGCTCGTCCAGAGTTACGTAAATATGGCCCGGCCGTAAACTACAGATTAGGGACAGTCCCCTATTTGGAGACTACAAATAGGGGACTGTCCCTAATTTGGAGTTGGGGCTTGTGGAAAGGGGGGAAGCGGGGTAAATAGAGAGGATGCTGGCCTGCGCGTTGGTCCTCGGCGGGGCGGCCTTCCTCTTAAGGCGTCTGGGGCCGGCGGCGGGCGAGCGCGACTTCTTCACCGCGAGCGGGGCCCTGCCGGCCTGGGCCGTCGCGCTCTCCTTCGCGGCCTCCGAGGCCAGCGCGATGACGGTCCTCGGCGTGCCCGCCGCGGCCTTCCGCGAGGACTGGCGCTACCTGCAGTTCTTCGCGGGTTCGGCGGCGGCGCGCGTCGCCATCGCGCTGTGGCTCTTGCCGACGCTGCGCGCCGGCGGGGCGCTCACGGCCTTCGCCTGGCTCGAAGGCCGCTTCGGGCCCGGCACCCGCCGCTGGGCCGGCGGCGCCTTCGTGTCGGCGCGCTTTTTGCTGACCGCGGTGCGGCTGATGGCCGCCGCCGCCGCCCTGTCCGTGGTGGCCGGCGCCCCGCCCGCGGCTTGGCTGGCCGTGTTGGCCGTCTTCGCCGCCGGCGCCGCCGCCTGGGGCGGGCTGCGCGGGGCGGCCTACCTGGGCGCGGCGCAGACCGCCTTCCTCATCGCCGGCGGGGCGGTCCTCGCGCTCTATGCGGGCGTGGTCCTCGAGGGCGGCCCGTTCGAGGCGCTGCGCGCGGCCGACACGGCGCACAAGCTCGCCGTTTGGAGGTTCTGGCCCGAAGGGGGGCTCCTGCGCGGCATGTTCGTGGACCGCGCCTGGGCCCCCGCCGCCTTGGCCGGGGGCCTCGTCGGCTCGATGGCGGCCTTCGCCGGCGATCAGGAGATGATGCAGGGCGCGCTCCACGCGCCGGGCGACGCCGGGCGGCGCGGCCTCATCGGCTCGGCCTTCGCGGCGCTGACTTTGCTCGTCGTGTACTTGGGACTGGGCTCGGCGCTGTGGGCCTACTACGACCACAACACCGCGCTGGCTCTGCCCGACGCGCCCGAGTCCATCCTCCCCCACTTCGCGGTCCAGAACGCCGGCCGCTGGGCGAGCCAGTTGGTGGCGGCCCTGCTCGTCGCGGCGGTGATGGACCTGCCGCTCGTGGGCCTCGCCGCCGTGCTCTTAGACGACCTGGGCTTGCGCGGCCGCTTCGCCCAGCCCGAGGACTCGCCGGTGCCCGCGCGGGCCGCCGCGGCGGCGTCCGCCGTCCTCATCGCGCTCGCGGCGGCGGCGGCCTTCGGGCGTCCGGGGTTCTCCGCTTTCGCCGCGCGCTTCGCGACCGCGGCCTACGCGCCCGTGCTGGGCCTCGTCCTCTACGGCCGCTTCGGCCCGCGCCGAGCTTCGGCGGGAGCCGTCCCGGCCTTAGCCACGGCGACCCTGTTCGCGCTGGTCCTGCTGACCCTCGAGGCGCGCTCCGCCTCGCCGAAGGGGTGGCATTGGGCCCCGCTTTTGACCGCGGCGGCGGCGGCCGGGCTGACCCATTTTTTGGCCCGCGGCGAGGCGGTTTCGTCGCACAGCCGGAGGGCCTAATGGCATCTGGGCCCTATGACGACCATATGACGGCCTGGGGGCCCATGCCTTCCTATAGGGCCCTCGTTAGACTCAGAGTATGAGGTGGCCAGCCAACGACCTCGGGCGACGCGGACGAAAGGCCGCGGCTCTGACCCTCACCTTGTCCCTGCTGAACCAGCAGGGACTTTTGATTTCTGAGGCCGCCGCGCAGGTCGTCACCGGCCGCGTGACGGGCGGGACGGCCGTCGCCCCCGTGGTCCCGGTGGCTCCCGCGGTCTCGGCGCCCACGCTCTCGCCCATCGCCTCTTCGCCCCTTTCGCTGACGCCCACCTTGCTCCTCCCCTTGCCTGCGGCGCCCAAGGTGGGGGCCGTCGCGGCCCACGCCGCCCCGGCCGCGGCTCTGGCGCCGGTTGCGGCGGCCTCCGTCGCTCAGGCGGCGTCTCCCTCCCTCACCCTACCCTCTCCCGCAAGCGGGAGAGGGGAAAAGATTGGAGAAGAGAAAGGGGAAGGGAGAGGGGAAATGGTCGTTAAGGAACTCCGCGCCGTCGGCGGGGAGCTCGCCAAGGGCCGCGCGCACGCCGCCCCCGCCCTCTCGCTCTACTTCGACGGCGCGCGCCGCGCGGCGGGCAACGCCGTCGAGCCCGCGGCCGGCCCACAGGGGTCCCTGCGCTCCGCCTCCGCCGCCCAGAACGGCCTCAAGGCGCCCGAGCCTTCTCTGGCTCCCGCCGAGGCGAAGGTCCCGGCCCCGACCGTCGGCCGCAAGTTCTTCGAGTTCAACGTCCAATACCTCAAGGACATCAAGAAGCTCTTCGCCGAGTCCGCCACCAAGCCGAACAAGCAGGACTACATGTTCCTGGTGACGAAGACCTTCGGCTTGAACCTCGCGGTCCGCGTCGCCTTCGCCATCAAGGGAGTCACCAGCGGCGACCTGGGTCTGACGCGCGCCATCGTCTCCACCGCCTGGTACCAGCTCCAGGACGCCTTCTTCACTGTGTTCGGCCAGACCTACATGAAGTTCCTCGGCAAGATGACCGGGATGCTCCGCATCGGCAACGCCAAGCTCGGCGACCTCCTCTTCGTCTACGTGCAGCTGGTGGCCTCCGAGTTCATGAACCGGCTGGTGCTGGGACCCATCGGCGAGAACCCGCTGGTCTACTCCGCCGGCGGCATCGGGCTTCTCCTCCTCAACAACCTCCAGGGCATGGTCTCGGGCGGGCTGCTCATCCCGGTCATCAACAAGATGCGCGCCGCCGGCCTCATCAGCGAGAAGACGAGCAACTACCTCTACCAGGCGGCCAGCCTCACGATGCACCTGGGGCTCCTCGCCACCTTCGGTTACCAGGGGCTGTTCACCGTGCTGACCACCGTGCTGATGGTCCTGTCCTGGACGGCCTACATCGGCCTCTCCTTCTTCGCGAAGCCCAAGCCGGGGCTGGAGCCCAAGCTGTGAGGCGCCTGCTCGCGACTTTGCTCTCGGCGGCCCTTGTCAGTCCGTCGGCGGCCCAGGTCAAGACGGCCGTCCCCGTCATCGAAGTCGCTCCCGTCGGAGTCTCCGGCGCGGCCGCGGCCGGGGCCTCGCTCGCGAAGCCGACGCTTTCGCCGACGCTGACGGCGCCAAGCCTCACGGCGCCCACCCTCACCCTACCCTCTCCCGCCAGCGGGAGAGGGATACAGACGGCGCCGGTCCAGGTTCTTGCGCAGCCGGCGGCCCCGTCGGCCATCAACGCCGCCAAGGCGGAGGCGCCCAAGGACGGCGCCAAGGCCGTCGTCCCCGACGTCGGGCCCGCCGTCCAGGTTGCCGCCCAGTCGACCCCCGCCGACCTTGAGCGGGTCGCCAAGGACGCCGCCCGCACCGAGCCCGCTCCCGTCGCGAAGGCGGTCGCCCAGACCCAGGGCCGCCTCGGCAAGCTCCAACCCCCGGCCGGCACCCCCGAGCGCCTGGCCGACGTCGACGTCATCCCCACGCCCGGTAAGACCTACTACCCTTCCCCGGCGGACTGGCGCGACGAGGTCGTCTACTCGCTGATGCTCGACCGCTTCAACCGCTCCAAGGACGGCAAGCCGGTCGGCGACCCGAAGAGCGGGGTCTCGCGCCACGGCGGCGACATAAAGGGCGTCACCGAGAAGCTGGACTATCTCAAGGGCCTGGGCGTCACGGCCATCATCATGTCGCCGGTGACGATGGGCATCCCCGAGGCCTACCACGGCTACGCGCCGACGCACCTCTTGGCCGTCGACCCGCACGTGGGCACGATGGACGACTACAAGACGATGGTCGCCGAGGCCCACAAGCGCGGCATCCGCGTCATCCTGGACCTCGTGCTCAACCACGTCGGCCCCGTCTTCGAGTACGCCGAGGGCTCCAAATGGCGGGGGATGGACGGCCCGGCCAAGGAGATCGGGGAGTGGACCAACGAGCTTTTGCCCCGCGACATGGCGAATCCCGAGCATTTCACGCGCCGCGGCGTCATCGACAATTGGAACGACCACGACCAGTCCCAGTTCGGCGACTTCCCGCCCAACTACCGCCACTGGGCCACCGAGAAGCGCGAGGTCCAGGACGACCTTATCAAGGTCTCCCAGTGGTGGCTCAAGGAGACCGACGTGGACGGCGTGCGCCTCGACGCCATCCGCCACATGGCGCCCTCGTTCGTCGCGCGCTTCGGCCCCGAGATCAAGCGCTACGCGGCCTCCTTGGGCAAGAAGGACTTCATCGTGGTCGGCGAGAATTCCACCGGCGTCGACGGCGAGGTGCTCGGCGATTTGAGCCGCGGCGTGGACTCGGGCTACAACTACCCCGAGTACCGCCGCCAGAGCTTCGCGCTGCACGGCAAGGCGCCGACGCGCCAGCTGGAAGACAGCTTCCGCGCCGCCGCCGACGCTTTGGGCGGGGCGCTCGGTCGCATCGTCCGCTTCATCGACAACCACGACACCTACCGCTTCCTGCGCCAGGGCGAGCCCGAAGGGCTCCTCAAGGCCGCCTTCGCCTTCCTGCTGTTCTCGACGGGCATCCCGCTCGTGTACTACGGCGCCGAGCAGGCGTTCCGCCAGGTCCAGGGCCGCCTGACGCCCGAGGGCGGCGACGCCCCGGCCGACCCGCAGAACCGCGAGGACATGTTCGCCGACGGCGAGTTCAAGTCGGAATGGTCGCGGGGCGACAAGTTCGACGCGGCCTCGCCGGCCTACAAGCTGCTCCAGAAGCTCGCCGAGACCCGCAAGGACCTGGCGCCCCTCCGCCGCGGCGCCCAGTACGTGCGCTGGTCCGACCCCTGGGGCGCCGGCATCTACGCCTTCAGCCGCATCCACGAGGGCCAGGAAGTCGTCGTGGTCCTCAACACCGCGGGCGAGGCGCGCGAGGCGGAGATGTTCGTCGACGGCGGCCTCACCCCCGCCGGCACCGCGCTGGCCGACGCGCTCGACGGCGCCTACGGCGTCGAGACCCACGCCGGGGCCGAGGGCGGGTCCAAGGTGACGGTGCGCGTGCCCGCCCACGGCGCGCGCGTGCTGGTCCGCAAGGCGAAGTGAACCCTCTCGGCGCCTGGCGCGACAAGGTCGTCTATCTGGCGCTCATCGACCGCTTCGCCAACGGCGACAAGTCCAACGACGACTTCGGCAAGGGCGAGTACGACCCCAAGGACGACGACTGCTTCCACGGCGGCGACCTCAAAGGGCTCACCGCGCGCCTGCCCTTCCTCAAGGCCATGGGCTACGACGCCGTCTGGGTCACGCCGCCGGTGCACAACCAGTGGGTGAACCCCTACATCAAGACCAAGGGCTTCCACGGCTACTGGGCCTACGACTTCACCGCGGTGGACCCGCACTTCGGGACCTTGGCCGACTACAAGGCCTTCGTGGCCAAGGCCCACGAGCACGGGCTCAAGGTCATCCAGGACATCGTCGTGAACCACACCGGCAACTTCTTCACGGTGGAAGGCGCGGGCTACGACCCGGCGCGGCCGGAGCTCAACTGGAAGCTGGCCGACGGGGCGCTGATGGCGCCCAAAGACCCGGTCTTCGGGATGAACGACCCGAACAACCCGGAGCACAAGCGCGCCGCGGTCTACAACTTCACGCCGAACATCGCCGACTTCAAGAGCCGCGAGCAGACGCTGTCCTGGACGATGGGCGACCTGGACGACATCAACCTGCGCTCGCCCTTGGCCGTCCAGCGCTTCAAGGACATCTACAAGTTCTGGATCGACGAGGCGGGCGTCGACGGCTTCCGCGTCGACACCGTCTACTACACGCCCGAGGACTTCTACGAGAAGTTCCTCTACGACGACGACGGCATCAAGCGCCACGCCGCCAAGCGCGGCAAGAAGGACTTCTTCGTGTTCGGCGAGGTCTGGTCCTACGACGCGAAGGCCATCAACGCCTACATCAAGGGGCCGGGCCGGCCGCGCCTCGACGCGGCGGTGGACCTGCCGCTCAACGAGGCGCTGACCCAGGTCTTCTACCGCAAGGCGCCCACCGAGCGCCTCAAAGGGGCGCTCAAGGCGGCGCGCGCGAACCGGCACCTGTGGGTCAACTTTTTGGACAACCACGACATCGAGCGCATGAGCGCCCGGGCCGGGCCCGGCACGGTCCGCCAGTCCTTGGCGGCCCTCTTCACTCTGCCGGGCCTGCCCTGCGTCTACTACGGCACCGAGGCCGGGCTCACCGGGGCGCGCGAGGACTTCTTCGACGACGCGAAGGCGGATTTGGAGGCGCCGCTGGCCAAGTTCCTGAGGGAGCTCATCGCCTTCCGCAAGGCCCACCGGGCGCTCAGCCGCGGCAAGCTCCGCCTCGAGCGCTCGAGCCACGGGCCGGGCCTGCTGGCCTGGTCCAGCACTTATAAAGGAGAGCGCCTGCTCTCGGTCTTCAACACCGCCCCGAACGCGGTGGCCTGCGACGCGGGGGGGGAGGGGCTCAAGGTCCTGCTCTCCTCGGCGGGCCGAGCCTCCGTCCCCGCCACCTTCCTGCTCGAGCCCGACGAATTCCTCATCCTGCAGGGCGCCGCGGCCCCCGTCCCCAACCACGGCCCGACGCTCTCCGCCCCGGCCCGCAAGACGGTGCGCGGCACCGTCAAGCTCGACTACGCGCTGCCGGACCCGGCCTGCGAGCTCTCTTTGCTCGACAACGGCGACCACGGGAGGCGGGTCCCGCTGGCCGACCCCGCGGCCGGGTCGGTGGAGCTCGACACCACGCGCCTCGGCAACGGCCGTCACGAGCTGCGCCTCCTGTCGAAGTCGAAGGGCGGGCTGGCCCTGTCGGCCCCCGTGACGGTGACCGTCCGCAACCCCTACCGCCTGATGGCCCGAGCGAAGGTGCCGGCGGGCCAGAAGGGGGGTCTGGGCGGGATGGTGCGGCCGCCGGCCGACCCCAGCTACCGCGGCCAGCTTTCCCTCTCGCGCGTGGACGCCTTGACGAGCGGCCGCGACCTCAAGCTCCGCCTGCGCATGACCGAGGTCACCGACGAGTGGAACCCGCCGCACGGCTTCGACCACGTCTACTTCAGCGTGTTCTTCGACTTCCCGGGCGTGGCCGGCAAGCGGTTCCTGCCGAAGCTCGGCTACGCGCCGGCCGGCTTCGACTTCAACGCCGGGTTCCTGCTCTACGGCTGGGACATGCGCTCTTTCGGGGCCGAGGACTCGACCCCGGAGGCGTACGGCAAGCCGCTGGTGGGCGACGTGACGGCGCGCGCCGACAAGGAGCGCAACCTCGTCGAGTTCACCTTCTCGAGCGGCTACTTCGCGCCGGTGGCGGACTTCTCGGGGGTCAAGGTGTTCCTCTCGACCTGGGACGGCTACCTGGGCGAGCTGCGCGCGGTGGCCCCGAAGAAAGAAGATTGGAATTTCTACACGACCGAGGGGCCGGGCGTGAAGGTCCCCAAGGTCTACGACCACGTCCTCCTGGAGCTCTGATGAAACCCACCGCCGACACGTTCGTCATCGTCGCCAAGGACGTCCAAAAGGACGGCGCGGCGGTCCGGGAGTACCGCGTCGGGAAGGCGGGCGCGCTTCAGGCCTGGGTCCCGGGCACGCCTTTGGGCGCCAACGGGTCGGGCGCCAGCGTCTACATCTGGCCGACGAAGACGTACTCGGAAGGCATGGGCTCCTCCGCGCCGGCCGACCTCTCCCCGGAGGACCGGGCGATGCTGCGCGCGGCGCGGAAGGCCTGCGGCGGGGCGCTGTCCTGCTACAAGGTCTCCGACGCCCCGCCGCGCACGGCCGAGCAGCACGCGGCGGCGCGCAAGGAGGCCTCGGCGCCGCTGCGCTTCGACGCGGGCTACCTGCGCGACATGGGGAGGCTCTTCAAAGAATCCATGACGAAGCCCAACCGCCAGGACTACACCTGGCTCGCCACGAAGACCTTCACCTTCAACCTGGCCATCCGCCTCTTCTTCGTGTCGAAGGCCGTGAACTCGGGCGAGCTGCCGATGGTGCGCGCCGTGCTCTCGACCTCCTGGTACCAGATCCAGGACGCGGTCTTCACGGTGTTCGGGCAGACCTACATGAAGTTCCTCGGGCGCATGACCGGCATGGTCCGCGTGTTCAACGCCCAGGTCGGGGACATGGTGTTCGTGTACATCCAGCTCTGCGGGTTCGAGTTCTTGAACCGCCTGGTGCTCGGCCCCCTCGGCGAGAACCCGCTGGTGATGACCCCGCAGGGGCTGGCCTTGGTCTTCATCAACATCCTGCAGGGCATGGTCTCGGGCGGGCCGCTCATCCCCGCGGTCAACCAGATGCGCCGCGTCGGCGCCATCAGCCACTCGACGATGATGCACCTCTACCAGGTGACGAGCCTGACGATGCAGTTCGGTCTGTTCGCGGCCTTCGGCTACCAGAAGTTCTACGCGATGCTGACCGGGAGCGTGCTCGTCTTGAGTTGGGGCAGCTACTTCGTGTTCACGACCTTCTACAAGGACCCGGAGTTCGCGGTCGTGCGCTCGGACGAGGCCCCGGCCGCGGGGTAGCTACCGCGCGAAGCCGGTCTTGAGGAAGGGCGCGACCACCGCGCTCTTATTAAGGAAGTCTTTGCCGGGAATGGCGGCCGTCTGCGGTCGCTCCTTGAGGACCAGGGCCGCCGCTAGGCAGGCCACGGCCAGCCCCTCGTCCCCGAAGCGCTCCTCGTCGATGGAGCCGCTCACCGAGTAGTCCCGGTTAAACGAGGGCGAAAAGTTGAGGTTCGCGTCCATGCCGCTCAGGCTCAAGGACGGCGCCCGGTTGGGGTCGTCCATAGGCCCCATCGCATAAAGCTCGAAGTTCACCCAGCGGCTGCCGCGCGGGCCGTGGATGGTCGCCCGCACCGACAGGCTGTTGCCGAACTTGCTGACCGTCCCGGAGACCGAGCCGCCCGAGATGGACCAGCTGTTGCCCCCGCCCCAGACCGAGCCCGAGATGGGCCGCCCGCTGAAATTGACCGAGTTGCCGAAGGTGGAGACGTTCATCCAGAGTTTGCCCTGGTGGTCCGAGATGTCCCAGCGGTCGCGGAAGGTGCCCCGGATGTCGGCGCTGACGTAGCGGCGGTTCTTCTCGGCGGCGGAGCCGGAGGCGGAGGAGAGGGCCAGCAGGGCGACGGCGAGGAGGATTCTCATAGGGACATTGTAACCCAAAAGGCCTAGAAGCGGACTGGGCCTCCCGAGTCCCGGACTATTTCAGGCATTACAGCCTGACGGAGCGATTTACGCGCCTCGGGCGCGTGGGTTCGAGAGTCGCAGACGGCCGCGACTCTCGAACCTCCTCGCAATGAACGGCGATGGTCAGGAATTCAGGGTCGTCCCAAGGGTTTTATCCACAACGTAGTGGGCGGATTTGAATAAAATCATGCTGCAAATATCAGGAGTAATTACCGCCAGAATGGCGGTAAAATCTGTCGAAAATTTCGAGTCGAATTTTGTCAATTCAGACCACTTCTGCTGTGGATGAACTGGCCAGTATTCCAGGATTCTCGCCGTTCAAGGAGAGGAGGTTCGAGGATTCCGGCCGCATGGAATCCTCGAACCCACGCGCCCGAGGCGCGTAAATTACGCTGTTCAACGGTTCGCGGCCCAGGCCCCTTGAAAACCCCCGCTTCCGGGGTCAAACTTGGACCATGCGGCTGCTACCCCTCGCAGCGCTCCTCCTCCTCGCCCCCCTGTCAGGGCGGGCCGCCCCTCCCGAGCCGGAAGCCACGCCCGAGCTCAAAGCCCGCGCCGCGCCGCTCTTCGCCGAGCTCTCCAAAGAGATTCTCACCGACCGCGACCCTTACGCGTCGAAGGCGTTCCTCGACCGCACCGACTCGCATGAGCTCCTGCGCAAGGCGGACCCTCAAGCCTTCGACCGCCTCTTCGAGGGGGCTTCCCAGCTCGTCGACCTCCATCGGGTGATGGTCGACCACGTCAACACGACGTCGCTGCGCGAGGCGCTCTCGAAGCGCGAAGGATACCCGCTCCTCGAGAAGCCGGCCGAGCTGCTCTCCTGGCGAAAGAAGTACGCGGACTACCAGAAGGAGGACACCCTCCGCGCCGCCCTGCTCGAGTGGACCACCTTGCCCGCCGAGGTCCGCACCGCTCTGACGGCGGCGGGCAAGAAACCCGGGGAGTGGGCGGGCACCGGCTACGGCGCGCGCTCGGACGCCCTCGAGGCGGCGCTGAACCCCGCCGTCGACCGGCTCAAGGGCTCGGTCGCGCGCACGCCCGCCGAGGCCAAGGCGCTGCGGGACCAGGCCCAGAAGATCTGGACGTACCTCGACAAGGACGTGAAGGCGGCGCTACTGCAGCACTTCGAGAAGACCGACGCCGCCTCCGCGGCGTTGGCCGACGCGGAGAGCAAGCTCGGGAAGAACCCCGACCCGGCGCTGGCGGCCAAGCTCGCCGAGGCCCGCAAGTCCGGCGACGTGGACGGGATGCTCGGGAAGCTCGGCTCCCTCTTCGACGGGATGAACGTGCGGAACGAAGCCGTCGAGCGCGCCGGACCCGGGCGGGCCGACCAGCGCCTCGACGCAGCGGGGCGCCAGGCTTTGAGCGAGATGCTCGTCACCGGCGTCAAGCGCGAGATGGCCGGGACGGTGGTCGGCGAGCGCCTCCTGCGGATGTACGCCAAGGAGCCTTTCAACCTGGTCGTCAAACCCATGCCCGCCGGCATCATGGGTCAGTACACGGCCCACGACAACGTCCTCGCCGTCAGCGAGGACCTCCTCCTGCGCATGGCGCGCGAGCAGGGCAAGTCTGCCGGGGACCTCCTCAAGGGCGAGATGTTCGACCGCGCCCTTAAGTCGACGCTGTCGACCATCGTGCACGAGTCGGTCCACCAAGAGCAGGCGGTCTGGCGGCGGGACCACAAGGTGCCCTACTGGGACGTCGTCGAGCACGAGATGGAGGCCAAGACCCTCGAGGCCGCCTTCATCCTGCAGAAGTCGGCCCAGGACCCCAAGGGCTACGGGAAGTTCATGGCCGAGAACCAGAAGAGCTCGGTCTTCGTGCGCGAGGGCGCGGCGCTCGCCAACAAGATGCAGCGCTCGCCCGAGACTTTCCGGATGTCCATCCAGGCGGACTATTACCCCGCCGAGGTCTCCATCGAGGCCAACGCCGCGCGCGCCTACGACAACGGCGTGATGACCGACATGCGCGATCAGCTGCGCGCCGAGCTGGCCCGCCGCGCGGCGCTCCCGCGCGCGCAGCGGACCGCTCTGGACGCCGCGGGGCAGGCCGGCCTCCAGGGGCGCTTCACGCGGGACACCTGGGTCGCCGCGCTGCCCGGGCTCAAGGAAGAGACGCTTCGGACGATGATGGGCCGGCAGGAGCAGGCCCTGGCGGCGCGGACCGACGCGCGGGCCGCGGTCCCGCGCACCTACGCCGAATACCGCGCGCGCGACGCCGAGACGCAGGCCCTGGCCGCCGGGGTGCTGGCTTCGCTGTCGTCTCCCCAGCCGAACGGGGGCTTCGCCGGCGGGTCGCTGACGAAGACGGGCTTCGTGCCGGCTCCGACGGGCGGCGGCGGCCCGGGGAAGAAGAAATGAGGGCCTTGCTCGCCTTTCTGCTGTTGGCCGCGCCGGCCGTTCAAGCCGCGTCCGCCAAGCGTCCCGTGAAGGCCCGCCCGGAGGCCGCGATGAGCCGTGTCGAAGAGGTGTCGGGCGGCCGCTTCAAGGCGGCCGCCCCGAAGGGCTGGCGTGTCACCAAGGACCGCGAAGGGACGGGACTGCAGGTCACCGGCCCCGCCGCGCCCGACGCCCCGGCGCCGACGGCCTCCGCCGTCTACTACGCCAAGGGCAACCCCCACTTCAAGGACGCGGCGGACTTCCTCGCGCGCCAGACCGCGCCGTCGCCGGTCCCCATCCAAGGGGAGAAGACGGGCCCCGTCGAGGAGGCGAAGCTCTCCGGCCGCCCGGCGAAGAGCCTGCGGCGCGACACGTTCGCCGTCCACCGGGCGCCGGCCGCGGAGCCGCGCGAGGTGGCCGTGCGCGAGGAGCTGACGGTGCTCCAGGGCAAGGAAGGCTTCTGGGTCGTGACGGTCAGCGCGCCCGCGGCCGCGTGGGCGAAGCAGGCGGCGGCCTTCGCCGCCTTCCGCGACGGGTTCAAGGCTAACGACTGAATTTTTTGGGGTCGGTGACCCCGAGGGAGACCAACCGGGGCAGGCGTTCGCGTCCGTGGATTTGCATTGGGGTAGGATGCGCGCGCCGCCGCCCCGGCGTCAGGGCCGAAGGGGCAACCGCGCGGAGTCTTTGGGCCCAGCCGTCAGCGCTTGGGCAGCGCGCAGACGGCGGCCCGGCACCAGCGCGCGATGACCGGGCTGGCGACGCCCCAGGCGACGACGTAGTCGAGGGTCTCGACCAAGCCGTTGGCCCATGACGCATTCCACCAGACGGAGTCCGGCAGGGCGCCCAGCGCGCCCAGGCAGAGCCCGAACATCGCGCCGTACTTGGCGGCGTCGAGGGACGTCAGGCCGGGGATCTTCCCGAGGATCCAGGTCCACCAGAAGCCGCCGAAGCCCTGCAAAATGAGCGCGGTCAACAGCATCCGGGCCATGGCGTCCCCGGCGGGAGGCGGCAGGTCCGGCCCGAGCGCCCAGGCGTGCAGCGGGAGGACGGTCCAGGAGACCGCGCCCCAGACGAACGCGATGAGTCCGCCGGCGACGGCGCCCTTCCACGGCGACAGGCAGGGATGCTCCATGGCGGGACTATAGGAAAACCGGGTGACCGGGGTCATGGAATTTCCGAGGTTCCGGCGCAACCCTATGGGGACGGGACGCGTGGGGGCGCGATGGGCTTCATGGACTTCGTCGGGGTCACCGCCTATCTGGTCGTCGTGTGGGTCGTCAGCGCGACGGTCGCCGGGGCGGTGCTGTGGGGAGGCGGGTTGCTGTATTACGCCGGGGTCCGGACGCTCGAGCGGATCCGCGGGCGCGACGCGGAGCCGGAGCGGCCGGGCATGGCGCATCCGACCCGCAAGCACGGGCGGCGCATCCTGCCGGCCAAACCTCCGCAGCACGTCGTCGTGCGGCACCGGGTGTTCCCGCTGTTCTAGCGGGACGCTCCGGAAGATGACGGTGGTCAGCACCCAAAGGCCTACGAGGACGTAGGCCGATTAGCCGGCCTGGACGGGACGCCGGACCCGCCCACCGCCGGGTGCCCCTCCTTATACTCTGCGCATGGACGCCCGCGGCACCTTCGCTCGGCTCGTGCGCGTCGCCTTGGCGCTCCTCCTCTCGCCCGCCGCTCCCGTCGCCGCCCAAGTCGTCAAGACGGCGCCGCTTAAGGCCACCCTCTCCGCGCCGGTCCTGCCGACGGTCACGCTGTCGCCGTCGCTGACGGGTCCGGCCCTGGCCGCGCCCGCGCTGCCGACGCTCGCCGCGACGGCGCTCCCGCGCCCGGTCCTGCCCGCCGTCAAGGCCGTCGTCGCGGCGGCGGCCGTCGCCGTCGCCGCCGCTCCGGCTCCGCAGGCCGCCGTCCTCCCCGCCGCCCGCGAGTCGCTCACGACGGTCGCGGCCCAGGCCGCGAAGGCCCCGGCCCCGACCTTCGGACGGTTCTTCGACGGCGGCTTCTCCGCGAAAGGCGCCGTCGGCGTCACGCCCTCCGCCCCGAGCGCCCGCGTCGCGCGCCCCGCGCTGGGCCGCTCGGCCTGGTGGCGCGACGCCTCGGCGACGCACGCCGCCGTCACGCTCCCGCTCTACGCGCTGCGCCGGGAGGGCGACGACCCGGGCATCGGCAAGTACACCGACTTGGGACGATACTACCGCGAGACCCTCGCGCCCGCGGGCGTCAAGGTCGTCCACCTGCTGCCGCATTTCGCGGTGAAAGACGAGAGCCCCTACGCGCCGGTCAGCCTCAACGCCCTAAACGAGAGCCACGTCGACTGGGCCGCGGTGCCCGAGGTCGACGCCGCCGGCCGCGAGCGCCTGAAGGCCGGGGGCCTCGCCGAAAAGCAGGCGGTCGACTACCCGAAGCTGCGCGCGCGCGAGGGCGCCGTCGCCGCGGCCGCCTACGCGCGCTTCGACCCCGCCTCCGAGCGCGGCCGCGCCTACGCCGCCTTCAAGACCGAGAACGCCGCCTGGCTCGGCGAGTACGGCGAGTTCATGGCGCTCTCGCGGCTCATCGGCAAGCCCGCCCTGGCGTGGACGCCCGAGGACGTGGCCTCCGCCAAGGCCGACGCGTCCTTCGCGGGGCTCGCGGCGACGCACGAGTGGACGCAGTGGCTCGCGGTCGGCCAGCTCAAGGAGGCCCTCGACGCGGTCCACGCCGCCGGCGGCCGCGTCCTCTTCGACATCCCGATGTTCCGAGCGAAGGACTCCGTGGACGCGTACAAGCGGCCGGGGAGCTTCACCGACCTCAAGACCCGCAACCCGGGCATCAAGAACCAGTGGATAAACGAGGACTGGAAGGACCTGGCGCTGTGGAACTGGACCAAGGCCCGGGCCGAGGGCTACCGCCCGATGCTCGAGCCGTACCGCCGCTGGCTCGACTTCGGCTTCGACGGCGCCCGCGTGGACGCCCTCCACTTCGCGTACAACTTCGGGAACGGCCAGCTGGCCTCGGGCGACGAGCCCGGCGACGACTACGTCCGCGCTCTCGCCGAGGTCTTCAAGGAGCGCGGCGCGTTCCCGCTGGCCGAGGCCTTTGAGGGCAAGGCGGAGGCCGCCGAGCGCTTGGGCTTTGTGACCGTCTATGGCGACTGGAAGAAGCTGTCCTCCCACGACGACCTCCGCGGCGGCGACTTCATGGGGAAGTTCACGTCGTTGAGCCGCCAAAGCGGCTCGGGCCGCAGCGCCCGCTTCGTCGGCTACACCTTGGGCGACGAGTGGGGGGACCCGTTCCCGGTCAAGGAGATGGCCGCCGGGCGCTCGCTCTGGCGTTGGCGCATCCCGCTGCCCTCCGACCCCGATTACGCCAACCGCGCCCGCTCCGACGTCCGCGCCCAGCTCGGCGCCTGGACCGCGGCGCTGGCGGGGAACGTCTGGGCCGCCGCCGGCGCGCTCAAGTCCGCCTTCGCGAAGGCCGCGGGCACCTTCGTCAAGCACGTGGACGGCACCGTGCAGATCTGGGCCGCGAGCCTCGACTGGTTCCTCGAGGAGTGGGGCCGCGACACGTTCATCTCGCTTCCGGGCCTGCTCTTGAGCACCGGCCGGACCGACGAGGCCAAGGAGAACATCCGGCAGTTCGCGCGCCACGAGCGCGGCGGCCTCATCCCCAACCGCATCGCCAAGGACTCCGAGTACAACACCGTCGACGGCTCGCTGTGGTTCGTGCAGGCCGTCGAGCGCGTCGGCGACCCGGCCTTCTCCGCCGAGATGCTCCCGGTCATCCGCCGGGTGATGGCCAGCTACGCCGCGGGCACCGGCTACCAGCGCTACGGCCGCTTCAACCGCATCTACATGGATTCCGACGGCCTGATCGTCAGCCCCGCGCAGGCGACGTGGATGGACGCCGACCCCGAGGGCCGCGACCGCCCGGTGACTCCGCGCCACGGCAAGGCCGTCGAGATCAACGCCCTGTGGTACTCGGACCTGAGGGCTCTGGCCCGCCTGGAGCGCGCCGCCGGCGACGAGGCCGCGGCCGCGGAGGCCGACCGGAAGGCGGAGATGGTCCGGAAGTCCTTCAACAAGAAGTTCTGGCTCGAGACCGAGGACAACCGGCGAGCCTGGGGCGGCGGCGCGCTGCGCGACGTCGTCGAAGGGGACCCGCACGGCGAGGCGGTGCGCCCCAACATGCTCTTCGCGGTGAGCCATGGCGGCGACCTGCTGCCGGCCGAGCGCCAGCGCGCGGTCGTCCAGGCCGCGACGCGCGACCTGCTGACCCCCTACGGCCTGCGCACCCTGTCCTATCGGGACAGCCGCTACCACGGCCGCTACGACACGGCCAAGCCCCCGCTCGAGAAGGACCAGGCCTACCATCAGGGCACGGTCTGGCCGTGGCTGATGGGCTCCTACGTGGACGCGCTCGTCAAGGTCCGGCGCGCCCAGGGCTGGGAGGACGCGCGCATCCGGGCCGAGGTGCGCGGCCTCCTGACGCCGCTGGCCGAGTTCCTCGCCGGCTCCGCCGAGGGGTCTTTGCCCGAGGTGTTCGACGGCGGCGAGCCGGCCGAGGCCCTCAAGGCCTTCTCGCTCGAGGACCCCGCGGGCCTGGGACCCCTCGTCGCCTCGCTGCCCCGCGTCCAAAACCGCGGCGGCACGCGCTCGCAGGCCTGGAGCGTCGCCGAGGTCCTTCGGCAGCTTTTCGCGCTCTTGCCTTAAAGGCGCTGCGCGGCTAACATGGGCGCGATGGACGCCGCCCCGCCTCCGCCGTCGGTCGAGCCCCGGACCCTCGGCACCCTCATCCCCGAAAGCTGGGACCTCTACCGCGCCGCGCTGCCGGAGGTGGCCGTCGCGGTGGCCTGGGGCGCGGTGCCGGCGGCCGTGATCGCGGCCGCTTCGGCGGCCTGGACCGGCATCGACGGGCGCGAGGCGCTCAAGGCGGCCATCGATGCGGGCGAATTCGGACGCGTGGGGACCGCGAGCGCGCTGGGCCTCGTCTCCCGCGCCTTCGGCGCCGCCGCCGCTTTGGCCGTCTATCCTGTGGTGGCGGGCCGCGCGTCGGGGACCGTGGTCTCGGCGGCGCAGGCGTACGCGTTCCTCCTCGAGCGCCTCTGGCCGCTCGTGAAGACCTTCGCGCGCCAGCTCGCCTACATCCTGCTCGGGACCCTGTGCCTCGTCGTGCCGGGCGTCGTGCTCGCCTTCCGCTACGCGCTGACCCAGCAGGCGGTGATGCTCGAGGGGCTCTCCGGACCGGCCGCTTTGGCGCGCAGCAAGGAGTTCATGGGGCGCTACGCCGGCAAGGTGGTCGGCAACGCGCTCGTCGCCTGGCTGCTGACGCTGACCGGCGTGCTGGCCCTTTTCTTCGTGCTGGGGCTGGGGACCGCGGTGTTCGAGCTCTTCCTGCCGAAGGCGTATCACCCGGCGGCCGACGCGGCGCAGGGCGTGGCGGCCGGATACCTGGACGCGCTCGCCGGCGCCTGGCTGACGGCGTTCTTCGTCAACCTTTACGGCGACTTGATGCGGGCGAGCCGCCAGGCGGAGTAGGCCCAGGCCAACGCCAGCGGTACGGCGGCCCAGGCGACGGCGGCGGGGCCCCAGCCGAGGAAGGCGGGCCCGGTCAGGAAGAGCAGCATCAGGCCTGCGACGCCGCGCGCGAAGCGATAGACGAACATCTCGATGTAGGCCTTCACGCGGTAGATCACGTCCTTGTCCGCCGTGGTGTAGGTCGCCTCCTTGGCGGCCTTGAAGACGGTGTAGCGCGGCAGGCCCTCGGCGAGGCTGGCCCCGACGGTGACCGGCAAGGTCGGAGCGGCGCCCATCGCCGCAAAGCCCAAAAGGCTCATCAGGGGCGCGCTCATCAGCGCCTTGCCGACCCCGAACTTCTTGAGGATCCAGCGCGTCGCGAGCGCGCTCATCAAAAGCGACGTCGCGCCGGTCACCATCCCGAAGCCGGCCATGAAGGCGGCCATCGCCTCCTTCGTCGCGTAGGCGTGCTGGGCCTGGAGGCTGAAGAGGTACTGCCCGAAGTCGGGGACGAGGCGCTCGAAGAACACCAAGGCGGCCAGAGCGAGGAGGAAGGGGGAGCGCGCGATCTCCTTGGCCGTGGCCCAGGCTCCCGAGCCGGACGCCGCGGCCTTCTGCGGGGCCGCGGCCGTCGTCACGGGGGCGTAGGCGGTGCGCTCCATCGCCCAGAACACGCCGCCGATGGCCGCGAACGTCGCGGCGGCGATGAGCAGAAGGTGCGGCGCGCCGAGCGCGGCGACCAGATAGCGCGTCACGCCCGAGCCGACGATGCTCCCCAAGGCGCCGGCGGCGGCGAAGGCGCCGAACCACTTCTTGGCGGTCTCGCCCTTGAAGCGGTCGTCGGCGTAGGTCCAGAACAGCGTCACCGACATGATGCTGAAGGCGTCGGTCCACATCGAGAAGGCGAAGGACACCGGCGCCGAGGCCATCGCCACGGGCGCGGCCAGCCACCAGCCGACGAGGCCGGCGCCGAGGACGGCCAGCGCGCCGCCGAGGAGCTTCGCGCGGGGCGCGTTCGAGAAGCGGCCGTAAGCCCAGGCGGCCAGGCCGGTGAAGGCGGCGCTCGCCATGAACACCCAGGGCATGACCTCGGGGCCGAACTGCGTGAGCAAAAAGGCGGAGCGCACGGGCATCACGATGTACATGGACGCGATGGCGAGGAAGCTCCAGGCCATCCCGAGCACGGCCAGGCGGCGCTCGCCCGGGACCGGCGCGGGCTTCACGGGCGGGGTCTCGGTGACGCCCGAGCGTCCTTGGACCGAGGGACCGAAGAGGGCCGGAGAGACCCGGCGCAGCAGCGGTTGGAAATCGAGCGTCATGAAGAGCGGGAAGTGGTCCGAGGGGTTCTGCTCGCGCTCTTTGTAGGTGCGCGGGATGGGGCGCAGCGTCCCGTCGGCGTTCTTGTAGCGGTAGACCTCGGCGCGGCGCACGAGGGCCGCTAGGCTCTTCGAGACCAGCACGCCGTCCATCTGCGCGAAATGGCTGGGGCCGTCTTTCGGATGATAGGTGTGGGTGACGCGGTCTTCGCCGCGCAGCGGCTTGTCGCCTAAGTCCAGGCTGTTCGTGAGCCCGGCCTCGTCCCAGAGCGGCGCGAACTCGGGGCCGCCGTTCAGGTCGCCGTTGAAGTCTCCGGCGAGCATCAGCGGCACGTCCTCGCCGAACTCGTTCCGATAGCGCGCGGCGATTTCGGCCGCGCGCTTCACTTGAGCGACGCGTAGGATTTCCGAGTTCGGGTCGCCGGGGCGGTCGCGCTTGGACTTAAAATGCGTTCCGAGGAGTACGAACAAGGGCTTCGATAGTCCGGGCGCGCGCACGACCAAGGACGTCAGGTCGCGCGAGAAGATGGCGGCCTGCGCCCCTCCCTGCGTCGGGTCGCTCCAAGTCTCGCCCTTGTGGGAGCGCTGCTCGACTTGGAACGGGATGTCCTTCTTGACGAGGAAGGCGATGTCGATGCCGCGCGGGTCGTTGCCCTCGATGAGCAGGGTCTTGTAGGCGCCGCCCAGGTAGCGCTGGTTGAACTCGTCGAGCGCGGCGATGGTCTCGACCTCTTGGAGAGCGACGACGTCGAGGTTGGATTCGAGGATGGCCTTGGCCTGCTCGCGCAGCTGCCATTCCTCTTTGGGCGTGCGCCCGGAGATCTGGATCATGCGGCCGGGGTGGTCGGGGTCGGGGACGTGCTTGCCGACCTTCTCCATGAGGTTTAAGACGTTGTAGGTGCCGACGCGCAGTTCCTTGAGCGACGCGAGCGGGCGCTGGAGGAGCGCGGCGGAGCCGGCCGAGGGTTCGGAGACGACGGCGTCGGCGGGGGAGCCCTTCGCGAGGCCCGCGTCGAAGAAGCGGCCGAGGAGCGGAGCCGCGGCCGCGTCGCCGCCGGGCTTGGCTTCGGCCAGCTCGGCGGTGAAGGCCTTGAGGGACTCGGCGGGGGTCGCGGGGGAGGCGGCTTGGGCGGCTTTGATCCCCTCTCCCGCTTGCGGGAGAGGGATAGGGTGAGGGACCCTCACCCCGCCCTCTCCCGCAAGCGGGAGAGGGAGAGATAGGGCTTGCGGAGAAAAGCTGGGCAGGGTCAGCGCCGATGGCAGCCTGTAGGCGCCGGGCAGGACGGAAGGCGTGTTGAGCGGCGCGACGACGGGAGCCACGACGCGCTGGGCGGCGGCGGGGAGGGAGTTGAGGACGGTCGCCGCGGCCAAGAGTGCCGCCAGGGGCCGTTTCAGTGTCACGGCTTAAGAATATAAGGAAAGGCGGTCCGGCACGAGGAGCGGGGGGCCTAGAGGTCGTCCGGCAAAGGTCCCCCTTGGATTGGGACTGAAATCAATCCCCGGGGAGGCCGCCGTCAGCCAGCCGTCCCCAAGGCAGGGCCGTCAGACCCGGGGCGACCCGAAGGACCCGGTCCCCCCGGTAGACGACATAACCCTGCTTCAGTCCCAAGTCCTTCATGCATTGGCGCACGCCTAGGAGGCTCTTCGCGGACAACGAGGCGGACGCCTTGATCTCTATGGCCAGCCTCGTCCGACCATGCTCGACCAGCAGGTCCGTTTCGGCGCCGGCCTGCGTCCGCCAGAACCAGCAGCCTGGGGACGGCCAGCGGAGGTGGGCGCGTCGGATGAGTTCTTCGATGACGAAGCCCTCCCAGGAAAGCCCCCGTCCGGGCCATGTTTCCAACTCACGCGGGGACCGCAGTCCGGCTAGGTGGTGCAGGAGGCCCGTGTCGCGGATGTACAGCTTCGGACTCTTCACGAGCCGCTTTGCCACATTCGCGTGGTAGGGCTGCAAACGGCGGACCATGAACGCCCCTTCGAGGATGTCCAGGTGATGTGAGACGGCGGTCACCCCCATGTCGAGCGAGCGGGCCAGGTCCGCAACGTTGAGGAGGCCGCCGTGGACGTGGGAGAGCATCATCCAGAGCTTGCGCAGGCGGAGCGCGGGGACCTGGATTCCCAGGGCCGGGATGTCCCGTTCGAGGAAGGTCGCGACGAACTGGTCCAGCCAGGCTGTCTTCCGCTCGAGCTTCCCGAGCGCGTAGAGCGGAGGAAATCCGCCCCAGAACCAGCGTTCAGCCTGCCAGTGGGGGCGGGACGAGAGTTCGGCGGAGCCGAACGGCGTCAACTCGAGGACGCCGATTCGGCCAGCCAGCGTCTCCCCGCCCTGCCGCATGAGTCCGGGGGCCGCCGAGCCAGTCAGGACGAAGGAGCCCGGTTTGCGGCGCTTGTCGACGACCCCGCGCAGGATGGGGAAGAGTTCGGGGAACCTCTGCGCCTCGTCGATGACGACCCGGCCGGGGTTCGCGGCCAGAAAACCTTCGGGGTCCGAGGAGAGCAGGTCGTAGTCCGTCGGGTTCTCGAGGTCCAGGTACCTCCAGGCGGACAGCGCCGACCTGACGAGCGTGGTCTTTCCCGACTGGCGCGGGCCCGCCACGAGCACGACCGGGAAGGTCGCCAAGAACGAGCGCAGCCCGGCTTCCGCGTCGCGGGCTATATTCATACCTTGTATTTTACGTGGCGACTAAGATAATTACAAGGTATAAATTCAGTCTTCCTCGGGCATCGGACCTGGGTGCCTGGGGTCCGTTACGAGGACGACGACGGCCCCCGCGATGAGCGCGAAGGCCAGCCCCGTCCGGGCCCGCAGCGGCTCGCCGAAAGCCAGCCAGGCGGTGAGGCCGCCGAAAATGGGTTCGAGGAGTTTGGCGGTCGTCATCACGTTCACGTTCATCGAGCCCAGCAAGTACGAGAACATCGCGTGCCCGCCGAGCGTCACGCCGAGTCCCAGGCCCGCGACGGAGAGCCAGAACACCGGCGGCTGTCCGTCCCAGGCGACCCCGCGCGCGACCCCGGTGACGAAGAACAGCGCCGCAGTGACCGCGTACACGCCCGTCGCGTAGGCGCGATTGTCGAGAGACTTCCGCAGCGAACGTCCTAGCAGGACGTAGCCCGCGTAGAACCCCGCCGAGGCGATGCCTGCCAAGTCCCCGGCCAGGCGCGCTGGGTCGAGGCTCATCGAGCCCGATAAGAGCGCCCACACGCCGAGGCCTGCGAGCAGGTAGGAGACGCCGAGGCGCGCGGTCGGCTTCTCGCCGTGGAAAATCCACGCTCCCAGCCCGACCAGGAGCGGGTGGGTGCAAAACGCCGCCATGCAGTTGGCGATGAGCGTGTGCTGGGCGGCGTACACGTACGTCCAGAGGTGGACGAACAGGAACACGCCGGCCGCCAGATGGAGGCCGCGCTGGCGAGTCTGCAGTGCGAGCCAGGAAGCACGCGCCCTCCAGGCGAACGGCGCCAGAGCCAAAGTCGCGATGGCGAGCCGCCAGAAGCCGATGACCTCGATGGGGGCGTGCGCCCAGCGGATGAGGTTCGCGGGCTGGGACATGCACAGGACGGCGACCGCGAGGAGGACGAAGTTCACGGGGTCATTCTACCCACTTCCGACCTTCCGTATGCCTGGCACCAGACGTTACTTGTTGGCGGCGGAGAGGGCGGAGGAGAGGTCGGCGCGCAGCGAGGCCGAGGGGACGGGGCGCGCCAAAGCTTCGGCGAGGACCAGGCGCGCGGCCGCCTTGTCGTGCGCCTCGAGCGCCATCCAGCCCAGCCCCAGGCACGCCAGCGGATGCCCGGGCTCGAGGCGCCGCGCGGCCTCGAGCTCGGGGCGCGCGTCCTTGGCGTTCCCCTTGGCATAGAGGAAGATGCCCAGCCGCGCGCGGCCGGCGGGAGACTCCGGCGCGAGCTTGGCGCCTTTGACGAGGGCCGAGAACGCTTCCGGGTCCCGGTCCACCGCGTCGAGCCAGCGCCCATAAGCCGTCCAAGCCCGGCCGGACTTGGGGTCGTACTTGAGCGCGCGCTCGGCGGGCGCCTGCGCCCCGGCGGCCTTCTCGGCGTCGAGCATCGTCTCGGCGGCCTTCGCGAAGAGCAGCGACAGGTCGCTGTTGCGGACGTCCAGGTTCTTCGTTCCCGGCGGGGACCAGGCGGTCTTGGCGGCGTTGATTCCGGACAGGATGGCGCCCGCCGAGGCCAGGCCGATGCTGCGCGCGGCGTTGGATTCCAAGGTCGGGCGGTCGTCTAAGTGGAGCGGCCCTTCGCCGGCCCAGCGGCGCAGGTCGGCGTCGCCCAGCGCGAAGGTGCCCGTCAACAGGAGGAACGGCTGGTCGAAGGCGGTGCCGAGGCGCTTGAGGTCTTTCCGGAACACGGAGTCCGAGGCGTAGACCGCCTTGAAGCGCGCGAAGTCGGGCTCGAGCGGGGACTCGGAGCCCAGCAGGAAGTAGTCGGCCTCTCCGTTCGAGAGCAGGACCGCGTGCGGGAACACCGCGGCGAAGGTGCGCGCGACGAGGCGGAAGTCGTCGGGCCGCATATGGTAGCTGTGGAACCACTGGCAGAAGACGCCGTCCGGGTTCAGGCGCCGGCGTCCCAGCGCGAAGGCCTCGCGCGTGAAGAGCGCGGAGACGCCGGCGATCCAGGGGTTCGAGGGTTCGGAGACGATGAGGTCGTAGCGCGGCCCCGGCGCGGCGAGGACCTGGCGCGCGTCGGCGAAGAGGAGCCGCACCCGCGGGTCGGACAGCACGTCGCGGTTCGAGCGCGCGAAGAGCGCCGCCGCGCGGCCCACGGCGGGCTCGATCTCGACGATGTCGAGCGCTTCGAGGCCCTTGTCCTCGGCGAGCGCCGCCGCGGTCAGGCCCGCTCCGAGGCCGATGTCGAGCGCGCGCTTGGGGGCCGCCGGGCCCCACAGGCGCGGCATGTAGCCCAAGAGCAGCTGGGTCGACATGTCTCCGCCCTCCGACGCGTCGGTCTTGCCGTTGACGCGCAGGAAGCGTTCGTTGAAGGGGGACTCGAGGACCGTGACGGTCGAGTCGCGGCCGGTCTCGTGGAAGATGACGCGGTCGCGGCCGAGCTCGGCGGCGAACTCCGCCGCGTTGGGCGCCTCGCGGTAGTAGCGCGCGTAGAGGAACATGCCGCTGGCCTCGAGGCGCGGGTTGCCGGAGCGCACGAGCACCGCCAGGACTCCGGGGGCGAGCGCGGCGAGCGCGGCCCCCGTCCGTCCGGCGCGCGCGAGGAGGACCGCGCCTAAGGCGGCGTAGCCCGCGGCGCACGCGGCCAAGGTCCCGCGCCAGCCCCAGCCCGGCAGGAGGACGAGCCCGGCGGCGGCGGCGCCGACGATGGCGCCCGCGGTGTTGGCCGAGTAGAGTGCGCCGACCGCGCGGCCCAGGCGCGCCTCGGCCGGAGCGGCCAAGGTCACCGCCCAGGGGAGGACGGCTCCCATGAGGAGCGCCGCCGGGGCGGCGAGGAACGCGGCGCCGAGGAAGGCGGCGTCGGCGGTCCCGACCCGGAACCGCGTCAGCAAGAACGGCAGGCTGTCGTAGGCGGCCAAAGGGAGCGCGACGGCCAGCGCGAGGAGGGCCAGCAGGACGCCGAGGCCGCCGGAGCTCTCGGGCCGCCGCCGGGAGAAGGTCAGGCTGCCGAGCGCCAGGCCCGCGAGCACGGCGGCCACCACGGCGGTGAACGCGAACACGGTCGAGCCGGCCAAGAGCGCCAGCGCGCGCGCCCAGGCGGTCTCGCAGGCCATCGCGGCGGCGCCGGTCAGGGCCAGAAAGAACAGCGGGCCCGGCGCGGCGCTCGGGCCCGCCGCCGCGGCGCCGGGTTTCACGGGAGCGGGGTCGGCTTCCGCCGCGGCGCGCCAGGCCAGGAGGGAGGCGGCCCCGTCGCAGACGGCGGCGAGCATGAGCGAGCGCTTGAGGCCGAGGCCGGGCAGCAGGAACAGGCCCGCGGCGAGGCAGCCGAACATCGCCCCGGCGGTGTTCAAGCCGTACATCGGGGCGAGCGCGGCTTCGGGGGAGTCTCCTCCGCCCAGCGCGCGGGTGAGGAGCGGAAGGCTGGCGCCCATCGCCGCGGCGGGCAGGGCCAACAGCGGCGCGGCGATGAGGAAGGTCGCGCCGGCTTGGGTCCCGGGGGTCAGGCCGGTGAGGCCGGAGGCGACGGCGGCGCGGCCGGCGGCGTCGAGGAGGGGGCCCATGCTGAGTCCCAACAGGCCCGCCCCGAGCTCGCAGAGGGCGTACAGGCGCAGGCAGTCCGCGCGCGAGCGGCGGTCGGCGGCGCGCCCGGCGAGCCAGCTGCCGGCGGCGAGGCCGGCCATGAACGCCGTGAGCACGGCCGAGACGGCGGGCGCCGTGTGGCCCAGGTGCAAGGTCACCAGACGCACCCAGAGCGTCTCGAAGACCAGCGCCGCGGCCCCCGCGAGCAGCGTCGACGCGGCCAGGGCGGGAGGGATCAAGTCAGTAGAGGAGGAACGCGGCGCGGCGGGCCTTGAAGGCGGCCAGGCCGTCGTCTAAAGCCGGCTCGAGCGCGGACAGCGGAGCGCCCGCTTGAAACAGCTCGACGAAGCGCTTGTTGCCGACGAAGAGCGGCAGGCGCTCCGCGTCGACCGCGAAGTCCTTCGGGTGGAGGTCCCGGAGCGCGACCGCCAGGTGCAGCCAGACGCGCAGCGGGCGCAGGGCGTCGCGGTCGGTGACCCGCAGACGGACGCCGTTGGAGGGCACGCCCTCGTAGACGCTCTTGGTGGGCATGTCCCTGTGCGCCGTGAACTCGACGCCGGGGATGTCCTCGGCGCGCAGGCGCTTGACCACGGCGGCGGCGTCCATCCACGGGGCGCCGACCCAGCGGAACGGGCGCTCGGTGCCGCGGCCCACCGAGACGTTCGCGGCCTCGAAGCAGGCGATGCCCGGATAGAGCGTCGCCGCGTCGAGGTCGGGCATGTTGG
>SCTT01000226.1 GCA_004322435.1 bacterium | reverse complement strand
GGAGGGGCGGCGCCCGCCGCGCTTCGGGGCGTGCCATTGGGTGTTCTTCGCGGGCGCCGAGGCCTTCTACCGCGTGACGGTGATGAGCGCCTTCCGGCCGGAGGCGCCCACGACCTTGGTCGCCGAGGTGACGAAGAAGGACGGCGGCCCCGGACCGGACGCCCTGGCCGCGGACGTGGTGTCGGGCCTCGTGGGCGCCGGGCTCCTCGCCTCCGAGGCCGACGTCGAGTTCTCCGACTGCCGCCTCGAGCGCTTCACGTACCCCATCCCCACCGTGGGCATGGAGGCCGACCGCCAGCGCCTCGAGGACTCCCTCGCGGCGCGGCGGCTGTATCTGTTGGGCCGCAGCGGCCGGTGGGACTACGTGAACACCGACGGAATCTTCGCGCGCGCGGACGCCTTCGCCGCCGCGCGCGGCGCGGAGCTCGCCGGTGGCTGAGCTCCTGGCCATCGCCCTCCTCGGCGCCGCCGTCGGCGCGGCGTATCTGCCGGGTTCTCCCGTCGCGTGGCTGCCCTGGTTCGGCCTGGCGCCTTTGCTCTTCGCGGCCTGGCGGGCGGGGCCGGCCCGCGCGTTCCGGCTCGGCTGGGTTTGGGGCACCGCGGGCTGGCTCGTCGGCATGCACTGGCTGGCGCCCACGACGGCGCTGTTCTTGGGGGTCCCCGCTCCCGTCGCCTTTCTCCTCTACTTCGCCGCCTGCCTCGCGGTCGGGACGGGCTTCGGCGTCCTCGCCGCGCTCGCGGCCTGCGCCCCCCCGTCTAAGGGGCTCTGGAGCGCGTGGCTCACCGCGGTCGGTGCGGCGGCGACCGTCGACCGCTGGTACCCGGAGTTCTGGCCGTGGTCCTTGGGCGTCGGGCAGGTCGCCTACCCGGTCCTCGCCCAGACGGCCGCCTTCGGCGGCCCGGCGGCGCTCTCCTGCCTCATCGCGGCGGTCAACGCGGGTTTTGCGGCCGCGGCCGCCGGTGAGGGCGATACGCGCGCCCGGCCGCTCTTGGCGTCTTTGGCCGCGCTGTTTTTGGCGGCGGGCGCCGGCGCGCTGCGCCTCGCCCAGGTCGACGCCTCGGCGAAGGGGCCGCCGTCTTTGCGCGTGACGCTCGTCCAAGGCGAGCTGCCGCCGCGGCTGCGGGAGCCCGAGTCCAACATCGGCGACCTCCCCGGCTACGCCGCCCAGACCGCGGCGGCCCTGGCCGCGGCGCCGGCGGACCTCGTGGTCTGGCCCGAGAGCGCGTTCCCGGGCCGCGTGACGCTCGAGCCCTCGGGGGCCTGGGTGGGCGAGCTTCCCTTCGGGGCCGTCCTGGGCGCCGCCCTCCCCCCGGGACCGCCCGTCCTGTTGGGCGCCATCACCGAGCGCGGGCCCGTCGGCGGGCGCCAGCGCCGCTACAACACCGCGCTCTACGCCGACGGGGACCGGAACCTCGTCGGCTGGGTCGACAAGGCCTACCTCATCCCCTTCGGCGAGTTCATGCCGTTCGGCCGCGTCGGGCGGGCGCTCCGGAGGTTCAGCCCCGGAACCTGGTCTCTGGGCCGCGGCCGCGGGCCGGGGGTCCTCGCCGGTCCGGGCGACGCCGTGCTGGGCGTCCCCATCTGCTACGAAGACCTCATCCCGGCCCGGTCGCGGGGGATGGTCCTGGCCGGGGCCGACGTCTTAATCGACGTCACGAACGCCGCCTGGTTCACGCCCGCGGCCCGCGAGTCCCACTTCCTGTTCTCCCGGATGCGGGCGGTCGAGACCGGGCTGCCCTCCTTGGTCGCCGCCAACGGCGGGGTCACGGCCTTTGTGGACGCGGCCGGGCGCGTGAGCGCGCGGCTGCCCGAAGGCCGCGCGGGGACGCTGGCGGTGACGGTGCCGACGGGCCGGGTCCCGGCGCCGGGGCTCAAGGTCTGGAGGCTTTTCGACTGGCTGGGCGCCTTGGCGCTGGTGTTGGGACTGCTGGTGCCAGGCGTGCGGAAGTTCGGAAGTTAACCTCATTCAACGACGGAGTTTACGCGCCTCGGGCGCGTGGGTTCGAGGATTCCTCATACGGGAATCCTCGAACCTCCACTCAATGAACGGCGGAGCGGACGTCCATGACGAATCCGTGCCGTTTATGAAGGTCTGTCATTCCACAAAATCCGAATTTATCACCATTAGCCTTGGATGGGACCGTCCTGAATTCAGGACTCTCGTCGTTCAAGGAGAGGAGGTTCGAGGATTCCGGACGTTCGGAATCCTCGAACCCACGCGCCCGAGGCGCGTAAATCGCGCCGTTTTACACTTCCGAACTTCCGTATGCCAGGCACCAGCCTTCCTTGACAGGACCCGGGGTCGGGGTTAAACTCGGGAGAGATGGACGAAGAAGCTCCCGTACCGCTGCCTCCGGCCCCAGGCTTCAACTGGGGCCTCGCGCTCATCCCGCTCATCGCCATCGGCCTCTTCCTTTATTGGCTGGTCGGCCGCAAGACGCAGGTGACCGAGGACACCGAGTCCGCCGAGGCCCAGTCCTTCAACGTCGCCGAGGTCCCTCATGACCCCGAACCGGCGCCCTCCGGGGTCCCGGCCAACTACGTCTCCCCCGCCGAGGCGGAGACCAAGGCGCGCGAGCGAGCCCCCGGCCCGGGCCTCTCCGGCTTCGTCACCGAGAAGGACGGGATGTTCTACAAGGACCCCAAGGCCAAGGAGGACGAGGAGCGCCAGCGCGAGAAGGACTTCATCGCCAAGCACGACGCCTCCATCCGCGCCACCCAGGAGAAGCTCTCGGTCATCACGCGCAAGTACTACAAGAAGGAGCCCATCGTGCGCGAGGTGGACGCCGCCTTCGGGAAGCTCGGCCGCTACATGGCCTTGAAGGCCCAGTACGACAAGGACCGCGACGCCTACGCGTTCGTGCGCGGCGCCGTCGGCCTGCCCGAGGTGCGCAAGACGGTCTACAAGTACGCGACGAACGTCGACGTGTGGCGCGCCACCATCGGGATGATGACCGAGGGCCTCAAGCAGAAGCCGCCGCCCGCGGTCTACAACGAGATCAAGCGCGTGATGTCCGACGACACGAAGATCGCCGGCTTCGTCACGGACGTCACCGGCTACATGATCCCGCGCATGGGCACCATCGTCCCGCAGGTCATCAAGCCCGGCCAGGACATCAAGCCCATCCAGGACCTCGCCAAAGAGCTCAACCTCGGCGGCGGCCCCAAGGTCAACCTGGGCAACGCGCGCCAGACGGTCGGCCGCGCCGAGCAGTCCGCCCCGCCCCGCTAATCCCTCACCCTCCCCTCACCCTAACCCTCTCCCGCTTCGCGGGAGAGGGAAGGGAGAGGGAAAAGAGAGGGCCCGCCTCGCGGCGGGCCCTTCGTCGTTAGGAGGAACGCGCGGTTAGCCGCCGCCGCCCCCGCAGCAGCCGCCCTGCTCCTGGCCTTCCTCGCCGGATTGGTTCTCCTTGGCCTGCTTCTGGGCGTCGGCCCGTCCGGCGGCGCTGCCGGCGGAGGCCCCCGCCGCGGCGCCGTCGTCGGCCGCGCTGGCGGTCACGGGAGGAGGGGTCAGGGCTAGAGAGCCCAGCATCGCGAAGCTCAAGACGAGCACGGCCCACATGGATTTGTTCTTCATGGTCTCCCCTTAACCGCAGCACCCGCCCTGTTTTTGGCTGTCCTCTTCCTCGAGCTTCTTCTGCTCGGCGGCCTGGGACTTGGAATAGGCTTTGTTGTAGGAGTCCCGGTAC
>SCTT01000026.1 GCA_004322435.1 bacterium | reverse complement strand
CCCGGCCGTCCAGCGCGCCTTCCGCGAGCACGGCCGCCGCATCGCGGCCGTCATCGTGGAGCCCGTCGCGGCCAACATGGGCGTCGTGGCCCCCGAGCCGCCCTTCCTCGAGACCCTGCGCGAGCTCACGAAGAAGAACAAGGCCCTGCTCATCTTCGACGAGGTCATCACCGGCTTCCGCTTCTTCTACGGCGGCGCACAGACGGGCATGCGCATCACGCCGGATTTGACCACGCTCGGCAAGATCGTGGGCGGCGGCTTCCCGGTGGGCTGCTATGGCGGCCGCCGGGAGATCATGGAGATGGTCGCCCCGCTGGGCCCCGTCTACCAGGCGGGCACCCTCTCGGGCAACCCCGTGGCGATGGCGGCCGGCCTGGCGACCTTGGACGCCCTGCGCCGCGAGAAGCCCTATGCCCGCATGGCCGAGATGACCCGGGTGCTCGTCACCGAGCTGCGCGGGATGGCGCGCTTTAAGGGCCTGCCCGTCCAGGTCAACCACGTGGCCTCGATGCTGACGGTGTTCTTCACCGAGACCCCGGTGCGCGACTTCGCCACGGCCAAGACCTCGGACACCAAGGCCTACGGCAAGTTCTTCCATGCGCTCCTCGACCGGGGCGTCTACTTCCCGCCCGCGCAGTTCGAGGCGGCGATGCTCTCGGCGGCGCACTCCCCGGCCGACCTCGAGCGGACTTTGGACGCCGCCGCGCGCGCGTTCCGCAGGCTTTGAGCAAGGCCGGCCGGAAGAAGTCCTCCGTCGCCGCCCCCCCCGAGCCCGCGCTGCCGCTGTGGCTCCCCGCTCCCGCCGGAGCGCTCGCGGCGGGGCTCTGGCTGGCCTTCATCGTCACCGCCTACGCCCGCAAGAAGCTCGCCTTCGCCGCGGGGGACTGGACCGACATGGCCGCGACGCTCGCCGCGGCGCCGGGCGTGCTGGGCGGGGCCTTCGCCAAGAACGCGGCCTTGGGCGCCCTGACCTGGGTGGGCGCCGCCGGCTGGGGCTGCGCGCTGCGCCGGCGCCTCGTCGGGAGCAGCTCGCCCTGCGCGGAGTGCTTCGTCGTCAACTCCGGGCTCGGGCTGGGAGCCCTGTCTTTGGCGCTGTTGGCCTTGGCGGCGGCGGGCGCTTTCACGACGGTCGCGCTGCGCTGGCTGTGGGGGGCCGGCGTCCTCGGCGGGGGGACGCTGTGCTGGATGGCCTGGTGGCAGGCGCCGCCGGACAATCCTGCCCGGGCCGAGGCGCGGGGCGGGCCGCTGGTCTGGGCCGCCTGGGCGCTCATCGCCCTCATCGCGACGGGGAACTTCGTCGCCGCGCTGGCCCCGGAGGTCTTCTACGACTCGCTCGTGTACCACCTGGCCCTGCCGCAGCTCTACCTGCTGCGCGGCGGCCTCTCCGCCACGCCCGAGAACATCTATTCCGGCCTGCCGCAGGGCGTGCAGATGCTCTATGGGCTCGCGCTCTCTTTGTCGGGAGACGACCTGGCCGCGTTCCTGCACGCGCTCTTCGGCCTGATGACCGCGGTCGGCCTGTACTCGACTTTGCGGCGCCTGGCCGGCCCCCGGGTCGGGGCGCTTGGGGCCCTGCTCTTCTACGGCTGTCCGCTCATCGTCTACGCGAGCTGGGCCTGCGGGGTCGACCTCGCCTCGGCCTTTTACATCACCGGCGCCCTGGCGCTCGTGACCGGGGTCGCCGGCGAGGCGGCGGAGCGCTCCGGCGGACGCTCTGTGATGGCGGGGCTCCTGGTGGGGTTCGCGGCCGGCACGAAGTTCAACGTGGCGCCGGTGGCCGGGGCGCTCGTCTTGGGGCACGCGTGGCTCGAGCTCCGGGCGGGCCGAGGCTGGCGCGGCCCCGCCCTGATGTGCGCCGCGGCGGGCGCCGCCACGGCGCCCTGGCTCCTCAAGAACGCCGCCCTCTACGGCAACCCGTTCTATCCCTTCCTGCACCGGGCCTTCGGGACGCTCCACCCGGCGGACTGGCGCGCGTTCCTCGAGTCGGCGGGTTCCCGGGACCTGCGCGCGGCCTTCACGACCTGGCCCGGCCTGCGCGACTTCCTGATCCTCCCCTACAACTGCACGTTGGGCAACTGGCCCCTCGGCGACTGGCCGGGCCCCGTCTTCGCCGCTCTGACCCCTGCGGCTTTGGCCGTGTCCTGGGGTGGGGCGCGGGAGGGGGAGCCGTACGCCTGGCGTCTGACGGCGGCGCTCGCGGCGCTGGGCTTCGCGTCCTGGTGGCTGGCCTCGAGCTTGGTTCGCTACCTGGTGCCGGCCCTGCCGCTCATCGCGGCCGCCGTGGCGCTGGCCGTGGAGCGCGGGGCCTGGCCGCGCTGGGCCAAGGGGGCGGCGTGGGCGGCGCTGTTCGTCGGCAGCCTCCTGGGATACCAGTGCGCCTGGCGCCAGGGCGGCGGAATCGGCCAGTGGGCGTACGCGCGCGGAAAGGTCTCGCGGGACGAGTACCTGACCCGCCAGCGCGTGACCTACGGCCTCCCCTCCTACGCCGCCGCGCGCTGGGTCAACGCCAACCTGCCGCCCCGGGCCAAGGTCATCGTGTTGGGCGAGTCGCGGGGCTTCTACCTCGAACGCGACTTCGTCGCGGCGACCGTCTACGACCACAACCCCTTCTGGACCGCCGCCGCCGCGGCCGCGGACCCGGCGGACCTCCGCGCGCGCCTGAGGGCGCTCGGCGTGACCCACCTCCTGCTCAACGCCCGCCAGCTCCATTTCCGCCACGACCTGCCGGCCGTCCTGCCCCGGGCGACGGCCGCCAGCCCGCTCGTCGACGACTTCGTGCGCCGCTGGCTCGACGTGTTGTGGGAGGAGCGGGTCGACCGGGGGGAGCACCCGAGCTGGCTGACGGTCTACAAGCTCCGCGACGAGGCGGCCCCGTCCCCCGCGGCGGTCAACCCCGTCCGCGCTGTGCTCGACATCCTCGCGCGGCAGGGAGCCTGATGTCGGAGTATTTCCCGCTGCAGGCCGGGCGCTTCTGGGAGTACGACTCGGACTCCTCCCGCGGCCGCCGGCGCGTGCGCGTCGAGATCGTCTCCGTGGAGGACGACCGCGGGACGACGCGCGCCTCCGGCCGCAGCCGCGTGGGCGAGGGGTCCTGGCTGGAGTTTTCGGTGGTGGAGGACGGCTCCTCTTTGCGCGTCGAGGGCGTCGTCGAGTTCCCTTTGCCGCCGGTGGTCGGCGCCGCCTGGGACGCCGCCGGCGACGCCTTGCGCATCGACTCTTCCCGGGCCCGGGCCGAGGTGCCGGCCGGGCGGTTCACCGACTGCCTGCGCGTCGTCGTCCTCATCGCGGGCGGCGACGCCGGGACCGGCGAGCGGCTCTATGCGCCCGGCGTGGGGCTCGTCAGCGAGACGCTCTCGGACGAGGGCGAGCCCTCGCAGCGGGTGCTGGTGTCCTACGGGATGACGGAGATCTGACTCTTTCCCTCTCCCCCTACGGGGGAGAGGGTAGGGTGAGGGGGGGAACCCTCACCCCGCCCCTCTCCCGCTAGGCGGGAGAGGGAGAACCCTAAATGAGCGGCGTCTCGGAGCGCCGGCCCGAGCACTTGTTCGGCCACACGCAGGGCTGGAACTGAGCCACCACGGGGGCCGCGGCCTTCTTCGCGCAGGGGTTGGGCCACACGCAGGGCTGGAACTGGGCGACCGCCGCGGATTCCGACGCGCAGACTCGCGGCCACGCGCAGGGCCCGGTGATGCCCACCGGCGCGACGGCCTTCGGGGCGCACTTCTTGGGGTACAGGCAGATCTCGTAGTCCGTCTTCGCGGCGCAGGCGCGGGTCTTGAGGCAGTCGTCGCTGGGGGTCGTGCGCGGCGCGGGGGAGAGAAGGGTCAGGAGTAGGAGAAGCTGGGTCATGTTTGCCACCTCGGGTCCGACGCCCCCATCCTAGCGGTCTCCCCCGGGCCTTCAAGAGGAGGACGCTCAACCTCCCGCGTTGACCCGCGACGTTGAGCGCGGTCAAATTTTCTATCCTCAGGCCATGGATTTTCCCTGGCTCTACGATGAGGTGCTGGGCAACCCCGTGAAGGCCTGGCTGACCGCCGCGGCGGCGTTCGCGGGGCTCTTGGCGGCGGGCCTTTTCCTTAAGAACGTCGTCCTCGCCCGCCTGCGCGCGCTGGCCGAGAAGACCGACACGGACTTCGACGACGCGCTGGTGGGTGCGCTGGCGGCGGTCCGGACCTGGGAGCTGGCCGTCGTCGCTCTCGTCTTCGCGGCCCGCTCCTTGTACGTCCCTTTCTCGGTCGAGCGGGTCCTCCACTTCGTCCTGGTCGTGGTCGTCTCCGTCCGGTCCGCCGCGTTCCTCCAGGAGGTCGTGAACTATCTCTGGCGCAGCGCCACCAGGTCCGTGCAGGAGGGCGACCCCACCTCGCGCTCCGCGCTGCGCAACGTCGAGTACGTCTTGAGCGCCGCGGTCTGGCTGGGGGCGGTCCTCTTCGTCCTCGACAACCTGGGCGTCAACATCACGACGGCGGTCGCGGGGCTCGGCATCGGCGGCATCGCGGTCGCGATGGCGGCCCAGCAGATCCTGGGAGACCTGTTCAGCTCGTTTGTCATCTTCATGGACAAGCCCTTCCGCGTCGGCGACGCCATCTCGGTCGACGGCCTGACGGGGCACGTCGAGAACGTCGGGCTCAAGACCACGCAGGTGCGCAGCCTTTCGGGCGAGATGCTGGTGTTTGCGAACTCGGACCTGACCAAGTCCCGCATCCGCAACTACCGGGAGCTCAAGGAGCGGCGCGCGGTCATCGCGTTCTCGCTGCCCTTCGACACCCCCCGCGCCAAGCTGGCCTCGGTGCCGGGCCTCATCGCGGCCGCCTTCACCGGCAAGACCTCGGCCCGCTTCGACCGCGCGCACTGCACGGGCTTTGGCCCTTCCGGCCACGAGTTCGAGGCGGTGTGGTACGCGCTCACCGACGACTACACCGTCTTCATGAACCTCCAGCAGGCGGCCCACCTGGACCTGGTGGACGCGCTGGAGCGCGAGAAGCTGACGCCGTCCTACCCGACGCGGACCGTCAACTTGTCGAAGTAGAGGCCCTCACCCCGGCCCTCTCCCGCAAGCGGGAGAGGGTGAGGGTGAGGGATTTACATCTCCTCGGGGGCGGAGACCCCGAGGAGGCCGAGCGCTTCCTTGAGCGTGTTCTTGACCGCGCCGCACAGCGCCAGGCGCGCGGCGGTGCGGGGCTTGTCCTCGGGGGCGAGGACGCGGCAGCGCTCGTAGAAGGCGTGGTAGAGGCCCGCGAGCTCCATGAGATACGTGGGCAGCGGGTGCGGCGAGAGCTCCTTTTCGCAGGCCTTGAGCGTCTCGGGCAGCCAGGCGAGCTTGACGGCCAGCGCGCGCTCGGCCGGGTCGGTCAAGAGCGCCCAGTCCGGGCTCTCGAAGGCCAGGCCCTGGGCCTTGGCCTCGCGGAAGATGGAGGCGATGCGGGCGTGCACGTACTGCACGTAGAAGACCGGGTTGTCGTTGGACTTCTTCTGCGCCAGCTCCCAGTCGAACTGCATGTGGGTGTTGGGCGTCCGCATCGCGAAGAAGAAGCGGGTCGCGTCGAGCCCCACGACGTCCACGAGCTCGCGCAGCGTGATGAAGTTGCCCTTGCGCTTGGACATCTTCATCGCCACCTTCACGAAGTCCTCTTCCTTGATCAGGTGGACCAGCTGGTGGACGATGGGATGGAAGGACTCGGGGGGATGGCCGAGGGCGGCGACCGCGGCCTTCATGCGCGGCACATAGCCGTGGTGGTCGGCGCCCCAGACGTCGATGAGCTCGCGGGCTCCGCGGGCGTACTTGTCCTCGTGGTAGGCGATGTCGGCGAGGAAGTAGGTCGGCACGCCGTCCTGGCGCACCAGCACGCGGTCCTTGTCGTCGTCGGTGTCGTCCGAGACGGTCCCCAGCCAGGTCGCGCCTTCCTTCTCGTAGGCCTTGCCGAGGCTCTTGAGCTTCTCGAGGGTCTTGCCGACGGCGCCCGCGGCGTGGAGCTCGCTCTCGAGGTACCACCGGTCGAAGCCGACGCCGAAGAGCTCCATGTCCGCGCGGTGCTGGGCGAGCATCGTGTCGATGGCCAGGCGGGCGAACTGGGCGTCGGTCCAGAGCTCGGCGGAGGCCGGCGCGGCCTTCGCGATCTCGGCGATGTACTCGCCCTGGTAGCCCTTCTCGGGGACCGGCGTGTCCTTGCCGTGGGCCTGGTCCCAGCGCGCGCGCACGGACTGGCCCAGGCGCTCGACCTGCTTGCCGGCGTCGTTGACGTAATACTCGGTGCGGACCTTGTGGCCGCGGCGGCGCAGGATGCGGGCGAGGCTGTCGCCCAAGGTCGCCGCGCGGCTGGTCGCCAGGTGCACGGGGCCCGTGGGGTTGGCGGAGACGAACTCGAGCAAAATGTCGCGCGGGGCGGCCGACGGGTCGCGGCCCGCCGAGGCGGGGTCCGACAGGAGACGGGCGAGCTCGGCGCCGAGGGCGGCCTGGGAGAAGGCGACGTTGATGAAGCCGGGCGGCGCGGGCTCGGCGGAGGCGAGGCCGGGAAGGCCCGCGAGCGCGGCGGCGGCCTCGGCGGCCAGGTCCAAGGGCTTTTTCTTGAGGACCTTGGCCGCGGCCAGCGGCCAGGAGAGCGCCGCGTCGGCCTTCACGTGCGCCGGAGCCGGGGCGAAGCCGCCGGCGGGCGCTTCGCCGCCCTTCTCCCGGGCCAAAGCGGCCAGGCGCTCGGCGGCGGCGGCGCGGAGCTCCTCGACGATCACCCTTCGGCCCTCTGGGCGCCCATGCTGACCAAGGTCTTGAATCCTTCCGCGTCGCGCGCTTTGACCAGGCAGTCGTCCAAGTTGGCCATGCCGGCCTTGACCAAGAACGCCAGGTGCTGGTCCATCGAGATCATCCCGAACTTGGCGCCCGACTCGATGGCGCCGTAGAGCATGTGGGTCTTGCCCTCGCGGATGAGGTTGCCGACGGCGGGGGTGCCGACCATCACCTCGCGGGACGCCACGCGGCCGTTGCCGTCCTTGCGGGGGATGAGGATCTGGCTGACGACCGCCTTGAGCACCGTCGAAACCTGCACGCGGACCTGTTCCTGCTGGTTCGGCGGGAAGACGTCGATGATGCGGTCGACCGAGGTCGGGCAGTCCTGGGTGTGGAGCGTCCCGAAGCACAGGTGGCCGGTCTCGGCGGCGGAGATGGCGAGCTGGATGGTCTCCAAGTCCCTCATCTCGCCGACGAGGACCACGTCCGGGTTCTGGCGCAGCGCGTGGCGCAGGGCCTCGCCGAAGGACTTGGTCTGCGAGCCCACCTCGCGCTGGATGATCAGCGCCTGCTTGTCGTCGTAGATGAACTCGATGGGGTCTTCGATGGTGAGGATGGTCTTGCGCCGGGAGACGTTGATGGACTCGATGAGGGACGCGAGCGTCGTGGACTTGCCCGAGCCCGTCGGGCCGGTGACGAGCACGAGGCCGCGGGGGAGCTCGGCGAGCTTCACCACCGAGGGCATCAGGCCGATCTCGGCCGGCGAGGGGATCTTCGCCGGGATGACGCGCAACACGGCGCCGACGCCCTTGCGCTGCTCGTGGACGTTGACGCGGAAGCGCGAGACGCCGGGGAGGTTGAGCGAGGTGTCGAGCTCCTGGGCGGCCTCGAACTTGGCCCGCTGCTCGTCGTAGAGCAAAGAGAAGATCAGGCGCCGGGCCTCGTCGGCGGAGAGCTCGGCCCCGTCGAGCGGGATCATCTCGCCCTGGATGCGGGCCATCGGGGGGCGGCCGGGCGAGATGAAGATGTCGCTGGCGCCCTTGAGGACGCCGGCCTTGAGGATCTCCGAGAGGTCAGCCACCGGACTTCTCCCAGCGCACCTTCTTGGCGCCGTCGAAGATGGACTCGATGCGGTAGAAGTCCCGGGTCTCGGGGCTCATCACGTGCACCAAGAGCCCCCCGTAGTCGAGCACGCGCCAGCGGTCGGAGAGCCGGCCGTCGCGGTGCAGGGCCAGGACGCCCTCGTCCTTGAGCTCCTTTTTCACGTGGTCCTCGACGGCCTCGAGCTGGGGGCGCGAGCCGACCGAGACGATGAGCACGTAGTCCGAGACGCCGCTGACGGGGCGCACGTGCAAGAGCGCGATGTCTTCGGCCTTCTTGTCGTCGGCCGCGCGCGCGGCCTTCACCGCGAGCCTTTTGAAGTGGCGTCCCTGGGCGAGCTCGGCGTCGTCCATCAGTAGGGCCCCGACTGGATGTTCTTCTTCAGGCGCGCGCGCATGTCGTCCTCCGAGCGCCACTGGATGTTCTCGAGCGACGCGGCGATGAGGCGCGCCGTCGTCGTGAGGGTCCGGGCGGCCTCGTTCTTCTCGTCTTTGTCCATGGCCTTGGCGCGGTGGAACACGATCGAGCCCATCGCGCGCTTCTTGCCCGGGAAGACGACCTGGAAGGTGGCGTCGTCGAGCCAGACGTTGTTGGCCGCGGCGGGGTTGACGCAGAGCTTCTCGGCGACCGGGCGGTAGTCGCCCTCCATGT
>SCTT01000025.1 GCA_004322435.1 bacterium | reverse complement strand
TCTCGAAGCCCTTGCAGCTTGGCGGCCTCAAGATCACCTTGGAGCGCGTCCTCGAGACCGCCCAGCTGCGCACCCGCCTGGCCGAGACGCATCGCAAGCGGCGCGACAAGTACAACTTCGACTCCATCGTCTGCGAGAGCCCCTCGATGCGGGAGGCCCTCGGGATGGCGCGCAAGATCGCCGCGAGCCCGCAGGGCAACGTCCTCATCCTCGGGGAGTCCGGCTGCGGCAAGGACCGCCTGGCCCGGGCCATCCACTACGAGAGCGCGCGGGCGCACCAGCCCCTCCTCGAGGTCAACGCCACGGCCATCCCGGAGCATCTCCTCGAAAGCGAGCTCTTCGGCTACGAGAAAGGGGCCTTCACCGGCGCGCTGGCCCGCAAGAAGGGCATCTTCGAGTCGGCCGACGGCGGCACGGTGTTCTTAAACGAGATCGGCCACATGCCGCAGGGCCTGCAGGCCAAGGTGCTGCGGGTGCTCGAGGACAAGACCTTCATGCGCGTGGGGGGGACCGAGGACGTCGTGGTGGACGTGCGCGTGCTGGCCGCCACCAACGAGGACCTGGAGAAGGCCGTGGCCGAGGGGCGCTTCCGCACCGACCTCTACTACCGCATCAACGTCCTCACCATCCGGCTGGCCCCGTTGCGGGAGCGGCGCGAGGACATCCGGCCCCTGGCCGACCTCATCTTGGGCCGCCTGTGCCGCGAGCTGGGCCGGCCGCGTCCGGCGTTCAGCGAGGAGACGTTGGCGGCCTTCCGGGAGCACTCCTGGCCCGGCAACGTCCGCGAGCTGCGCAACACCCTCGAGCGCATGCTGATCTTGGGGGAGACCGAGCTCCGCCCGCAGCGGGCTCCCGCCGCTCCGGCCCCGGCCGCCCCGGAGGGCGGCCTCAACCTCGAGGAGATGGAGAAGGCCATGGTCAAAGAAGCCCTGTCGCGCGCGAACGGCAACCACCAGAAGGCGGCCCAGGTCCTTGGCATCGGGCGCGACGCGCTGCGCCGGCGCCTCGAGAAGTTCGGCATCAAGGCCGCCGCCGCGGCGCTGCTCCTCGCGCTGTCGGCGGGCGGGGCCGGGGCCGGCTGGTTCGGCCCGGCCAAGAAGGCGGAGGCCGGCGACGGGGACGCCTTTTTCGCGGCCCACAAGGAGAAGGCGGCGGAGCTGACGCGGGCCGAGGGCGCGCACAAGCCGGTGGCCGAGGGGCGCTGCGCCGCCTGCCACGCGGACCCCCAAGACCCCAAGAAGCTCCTTAAGGAGTACAAGCCGCTGTGCCTGTCCTGCCATCCGGCCCGGGAAGCCGGCCTCAAGAAGCCGGTCCTCCACTCGCCGTTCGTAGACGGGGACTGCGCGACCTGCCATCAGCCCCACGCCTCTAAGGAGCCGCACCTGCTGCTCCAGCCCGCCAAGGAGCTGTGCCTCAACTGCCACACCCCGGCCGACGAGCCGCTCAAGAAGGCCCACTTCGGCGTGTCCGAGTTCGCGGGCTCCTGCCTGGCCTGCCATGACCCGCACGCGGGCGAGCAGCCTAAGCTCATCGCCGGCGGCAAGCCGCATGTGCCCTTCGGCTCGCGCTCCTGCGAGATGTGCCACGCGCCGACGGGCGCCGACGCCAAGGCCGCCCTCAAGGAGACCCCCGAGAAGACCTGCTTCACCTGCCACTCCGACTTCCGCAAGAAGGGAGAGCTCGCCGTCGTGCACGCGCCCTTCGCCGGCGGCGACTGCGTGGCCTGCCACGACCCCCACGCCCGGCGCCGCCCGGCGCTGATGAAGGACGCCTTGGACGGCGTCTGCTTCGCCTGCCACGAGGTCGGCCTCAAGAACAACCACCCCGTGGCGGGGCACTCCACGTCCAAGGAGGGCAAGGCCGACCCGCGGCGCAAGGACAAGCCCTTCGACTGCGCCTCATGCCACGACCCGCACGCGGGCGCAAAACCCAAGCTCCTCACCTTCGAGCCCGGACACTGCGAGGTCTGCCACGAAAAATGAAGACTCCACTGCTCGCCGTCCTGCTGTCCTTGTCCGCGGTCCGCGCCGGGGCCGCCGTCGCCGCCAAGCCCGCCGAGGAGCCCAAGGCCCCCCAGCTCGAGTTCCCCACGCCGCCCGAGCCGACGCGCATCCGCTGGGTGCGCACCGTCCGCAGCATCGACGACCTGCGCGGCCGCAAGCGCGGGTTCCTGTCGAAGCTCTCCGACGCCGTGCTGGGCGGGGACTCGTCGGCGGCGCTCTTCGACCGCCCCTACGGCGTCTGGGTCGACGCCCGCGGGCGCGTGCTGCTGCCGGACACCGCCCAGGGGGCCGTGCACGTGCTGGACCTGTCGGCGCGCACCGATGAGAAGTTCACGGGGGAGGGTGCCGGGGCGTTGGTCAGCCCCTCCGGCGCCGCCTCCGACCCGGCCGGCAACCTCTACGTCGCCGATTCCGGCGACGCGTCGCTCAAGTGCTTCGGCCCCGACCGCAAATTCCGCTGGAAGACGGAGGCGCTGGGGGGCGAGGGGACCTTCGGGCGCCCCGCGGCGGCGGCCTGGTCGCCCAAGGGCGAGGTCCTCGTCCTCGACGCCGGGCGGCGCAGCGTGGTGGCGCTCTCGCCCGAGGGAAAATTCCTGCGCGAGTTCCTGCGCGGGGGCAAGGACGAGGCGGCGCTGGGGATGACGGCCAACCTCTGGGTGGACAAGGAGGGCTCCATCTACGAGTCCGACCCGGTGGCGGGCCGCATCCACATCTTCTCGCCCGACGGGAAGATCAAGTTCGGCTTCGGCGAGAACGGCGACCGTCCGGGCTACATGGCCCGGCCGCGCGGGGTGGCCACGGACTCGGACGGGAACGTCTACGTGGTGGACGCGGTGTTCAACCGCGTCCAGATCTTCAACGGCCAGGGCAAGCTGCTGCTCTACTTCGCCGCTCCCGGCGCCCGCGACGGCGAGCTGAGCCTGCCGGCCGGGCTCTTCATCGACGCCGCGGACCGGATCTACCTGGTGGACGCCGGCAACGCGCGCCTGCAGGTCTTCCAATACATCAAGGTCCCGGAGACGGCCTACAAGTAAGCGCGCGCGTTATCGCGCCTCGTCGCGCGCGGCCCGGCGTTCTCCCGGGCCGCGCGCGCCTTTTGCTCCCCGTCCGGCGTGTTCTGAGGGGTCTTCGGGCCGAAAGCGGCGGACATCGGGCTCCGGAACCATCGTTGCCATTTAGCCTGTCGGCTAGCCGCCAAACTACGTAGTGAGGAGAGAACAGAAATGAAAGCACTCATCGCCGGACTCTTCCTCGTGACCCTCTTCGGCGCCCCGGTTCGGGCCGAGGGACTCAAGGTCGCGGGGACGAAGCACGACTTCAGCACGGGATATTTCAACGGGACGAGCACGTACACCTACACGTACGGCGGGTCCTGCGGCATGTGTCACTCGGCCCACAAGGCCGCGGACGTGGTGCAGATCTGGAAACGCAGCGCTCCGACGACGACCGGCTGGGTCGTCTACGACGCCGCCAATCCGAGCGTCGGCATGACGCTGGGCGCGGGCGACACCCGCTTCCTCTCGGCGGCGGACTTCGTGAAGACCAACTCCGGCCGCTGCTTGTCCTGCCACGACGGGCAGACGACGCTCGGCGGGTCGGTCGTGATGGCCGCCAACACCAAGAACTTCGGGCGCGACCTGCACGGGAAGCACCCGGTCGGCGTCGTGGTCCCGTTCGGCACGGAAGGCTGGTTCGCCGCGCTGCGCACGGACTACCCCGGCGCCCCGGCCAGCGCCGCCGCCAAGGTCAAGACGGAGACCGGCGGGGTCGTCGGCTGCACGAGCTGCCACTCGATGCACTCGAGCGAGGCGTCCTCCAAGATCCTCCGCTCGGGCGACCGCTGCTTGGCCTGCCACGACCGGTAATCCGTAAGGAGAGACCCCGGGAGACCGGGGTCTTTTCGGCCCGCGACGTTCCGTTTGAGGTTGTACCCCCGGAGGTTGGCCGTGGACGAAGGCTTCGAAGAGCGGTTCCTCGCGCGCCTGCGCCGGGCGCGCTGGCCCGAGGGGCTGCGCTGCCCGCGCTGCGCGAGCCCGCGCTGCGGGCTGTTCATGAACGCCGACGCGTCGGGTCGGCGCAAGCTCCGCTGCCTGGCCTGCGGCCGGGCCTTCAACGACCTCACCGGCACGCCGCTCGCGCGGACCCATCTGCCGCTCGCCGCCTGGCACCGGGCCGCCCGCCTGATGCTCGACGGGGAGCCTTCCTGCGCCGAACTCTCGCAGCGCCTGCGGGTCAAGATCGCCACCGCCTGGCGCCTGCGCCGCGCGCTGCGCCAGGCCCTGGCCGACCCGGTCCTCGGCCCGGCCCTCATGGAGGAGCCGTGAAGGCCCTCGCCCTCCTTTTGGCGCTCGTCCCCGCCGCCGCCCTCGACTGGCCGGCGGCCCCGCAGCCCGCGCGGCTGCACTTCGTGGGAGAGTTCGCCGGCCCGCGGCAGGCCGCCGCCGCCGGGCGCTGGGGGCGGCTCGCCCGGACGCTCTTGGGCGTCGACGACCCGACCCCGGGCGCGCGCGTCCCGGGCGGGCTGGTGCAGCCCACCGGCCTCGCCGCGCGGGCCGGCACCGTCTGGGTCGCCGACCCCGGGGCCCGGGGGGTCTTCCGCTACGACGAGGCGAGCGGGCGGGGGCGCTGGCTGCCGAGCGACGGGACCCCGCTGACGAGCCCCGTGGCGGTGGCGGCGGCCGAGGACGGGCGCCTCTTCGTGGCCGACTCGGGGTCGGCCAAGGTCCTCATCCTCGACCCGGCCGGCCGTGTGACGGGCGAGCTGCGCGGCGACCCGGCCGGGCTGGGCCGGCCCGTGGGGCTGGCCCTGGGCGGCGGACGGCTCTATGTCGCCGACGCCGCGGGCCACCGCGTCTCCCTCTACGACCTCTCGGGCGTCTACCTGGCCTCCTTCGGGCGCCGCGGCCGCGGGCCCGGCGAGTTCAACTTCCCGACCTACCTGTGGTACGAGGCCGGCCGTGGGCGCCTGTGGGTGTGCGACTCGGGGAACTTCCGGGTCCAAGCCTTCGACTCAGACGGCCGGCCGGTCGCCTCCTTCGGCGAGTCCGGCAACCGCCCCGGCTACCTGGCCCGGCCGCGCGGCCTGGCCTTCGACTCGGACGGGCACGCCTACCTCGTCGACGGGGCCTTCGAGGCCCTCCAGGTCTTCGACGGCGCCGGCGGGCTGCTGCTCTTCGTCGGCCGCGCCGGGGGAGGCCCCGGAGAGTTCAACCTCCCCGGCGGGGCCTTCGTCGACGCCGCCGACCGCCTCCTCGTCGCCGACACCCACAACGCCCGCGTCCAGATATTCCAGTACCTGAAGGAGCCCGTGCCATGAAACGCGCCGCCGCCCTCGCCCTCTGCGTCCTCCTCGTCCCGCCGGCCGGGGCCCTCTCGGTCATCGACTCAAAGCACGACCTCTCCGCCGACAGCGCCACCACCGGCCCCCGGGCCGTCAGCGAGAAGGGCTCCTGCGTGTTCTGCCACGCGGTCCACCAGCCCGCGCGCGTCCAGAGCCTCTGGGGCCGCGCCGACTCGGCGGAGACCTTCACCTTCTACTCCTCGAACTATCTCAACAACTACCTCGGCATGGCGGCCCCGACGATGACGGACCTGCAGGGCAGCCGCTCGAAGCTGTGCCTGTCCTGCCACGACGGCCTCACCGCGCTGGGCGCGGTCTACAACCTGCCCTCCCCCATCGCCGTGCAGGGGAGCCTGTCGGCCTCCGCCGTCATCGGCAAGGACCTCTCGAACGACCACCCGGTGCTCTATGACGTGAAGCCCGGCGCCGGCCCGCCCACCCAGCCGGGCACCAACCCCGAGATCGTCCTGCCGCCCGCCGGCGACAAGGTGCGCGTGTACGGCGAGACGAACCGCGTCGAATGCACCTCCTGCCACGACCCGCACGACAACGCGAACGGGAAGTTCCTGGTCAAGTCCAACGCGAACGCGGCTCTGTGCACCACCTGCCACCAGAAGACCGGGTGGACGGCCAGCGCTCACGCGACGAGCAACAAAGCCTATACGCCGCCCGGCGGCGCGGCGACCACGGTGGGCGAGTACTCCTGCCGGAGCTGCCACCAGACGCACGGGGCGAACCCGGCCCAGGCCTACATCCTGCGCGGCGCCGAGGAGGCCACCTGCTACGGCTGCCACGGCTCCCCGCCGCTCACCGGCGCGAAGAACGTCAAGGCGGCCTTCGCGAAGGCCTACAAGCATCCCACCGAATCGAAGAGCGGCCTCCACAAGAACCCCGAGACCGACGCCTCGAACCTCGGCAACGGCGCCCGGCACGCCGAGTGCTGGGACTGCCATAACCCGCACCAGGCCAAGACCGGCACCCACGCCGTCGGCTCGAACGCCGTCGGGCAGGTCCTGCTCGGCCAGTGGGGGGCCGAGCCCAGCTACGGGGGCACGCCGTTCACGGCGCCCAGCTCTTACACGCGCCAGCCCTTCACCAACACGACGAGCTTCAAGGAGTACCAGCTCTGCTTCAAGTGCCATTCCTCCTACGCCTATTCGAACACCCCGCCGACGGGCGCCACCGACCAGGCCATCGAGTTCAACCCGGCCAACCCCTCGTACCACAACGTCGGCGTCCCGGGCGCGGCGAGCAAGGCCCGCACGGCGCCGCCCGCCGCGTCGGCCTACGTCTCGCCGTGGACCTCGCAGAGCGTGATGACCTGCTCCGACTGCCACGGCTCCGAGTCCGACGCCGACCCGCGCGGGGTGCACGGGGCCGCGAACGCGCGGGTCCTGCGCGGCCAGTGGACGGCGCAGACCGGCACGTCCGGCAACTCGGCCGGCCACCTGTGCTTCCGCTGCCACGCCGAGTCGGCCTATTCCGCCGCGGCGACGCAGGGCGCGAGCGCGACGGCCTTCTCGAGCGGGTCGAAGAACTACCACAAGAGCCATACGGGGCGCGGGGTCGGCTGCATGAGCTGCCATGCCAAAATCCCGCACGGGTTCACCCGCGCCCGGCTCATCGTCACCACGACGGACCCCGTCGCCTATCGCGGCACCGCCGAGGGGCTCACCCTTTGGACGCCGGCCCCCGGGGCCTATGCCCGAGCCAGCTGCTCGACGACCGCGGGCTGCCATTGACATGCCGGAAGGACCCCTTGAGACGAACCATCGCCAGCCTCCTCGCCTTCGCCCTCGCGGCCGACGCCGCGGCTGAGCCCCTGTTCTGGCGCTCGGGGTCGCTGGCCTGGAGCTTCGACGACATCGCGCTGCAGACGCCGACGGGCACGCGCCGGCGCTCGCAGTGGTCGCAGGCCTACGACGTCTCGGCCCAGGGGCCCCTCGTCCATCCGCTGGCCGGGGAGCTCCGCACGAACGCGGCCTTTAAGGACGGCTTCAACGTCAGCCAGGCCGTGAACACCGAGTCCCCCGCGCAGAAGTCCCTGTCCTGGTCCGCGCGCGGGGACCTCTTCCCCTTCGCGCTCCGGCGCTACGCCCACTTCGCCCCGAACTACTCTTGGAGCCAGACCGAGCAGGCCGCGGCGGCCGACGCGCCGAGCCGGGTCTCCCGTTCGGGCGGCTACGGCTTCTCGGGGGGGATGTCGCCGCCGGGCCTGCCCTCGGTGAACTTCGTGCGCCAGTTCGCGACGCGCGACGACCCGCTGTCTTCGGGGGCGGTCCGGGAGCGCGCCGAGAACGCCCGCGAGAGCGCGGCCTGGGTGCGGGGGCCGCTGCGCGTGAGCCTGGACCGGGACCGCAATGAGGTCACCGACCTCACCGGGGTCCAGGGGCCGCGCCGTAACGAGACGCGGCGCGGGGACCTCGAGGTGCGCACGGGGACCAAGAAGGCGCTCGGACTGCAGTTCTTCTCGCTGCGCTCTTCGGCGTTCGCCCAGAAGGTCCAAGGGGTCACGTTTCAGGAGGACGTGACGGCGAATCTGGCCGTCCGGAGCCTGCCGCTCAAGTTTCGCGGCTGGGCCAATGAACTCGCCTACTCGAACGACTTCGCGCGCAACAACCTCTCCGAGGACCAGTCGGATTCGAGCCAGCTGGGCCTGCTCTCGAACTCCGAGCGGCGCTGGGGCGGCCTGACCAACTCCTTAAGCGCCGGCCAGTCGCACGCCGGCGGGCGCTCCCGCAGCCTCTCGGAGGCCTTCTCCGTCCGCGAGGAGTTCCCCAAGCGCCGCCTCTCCTTCCAGCAGAGCGTCAACGGCGGGTGGGCGGAAGGGGCGGGCGGGGAGACCACCCGCAGCGACGGGGCCGCGCTGCGCGGCGTGCTCACCCCGCGCACGGGCCGGACCCTGACGGCCGAGCTCGAGACCGCCGGCTCCGAGGCCTTGGGCGGCGGGGGCGCGCAGCGCACGCACCGCGGGACGCTGGCGGCCAACGGCGCGAACCGGCGCGGCTTCCAGTCGAGCGCCCGCTACGAGCACGCCCGCCAGAGCGTGCCCGGCGCGGGCCTCTTGACGGTGTCGGACGCCCTGACCGCCGCCCTCGACGGGCCGCTGCGCCCGAGCCTGGCGGCGTCCGTCCAGGCGTCCTACAGCCGCAGCCGCACGAACCTCGCCGGCCCTTTCGAGGTGGCTTCGGGGTCCTTGGGCCTCGAGTGGGAGGCCTCGCGTGCGGTGCGCGCCAGCGCGCGCGTGAGTTCGGCCGGCGAGTCGGCGAACGTCTATCTGGGCGCCTCCTGGACCGCCGGGCGGACCGTCCTGCGGGTGTACTTCGAGCGCCGCGAGATCTCCACGCCCCGCAGCTTCTCCCACCTGAGCGTGTCCTTGGTCCGGACGTTCTAGGCCGCGGCAGGCCCGTTGCTTTTAATATCCTCCGAGAACCCCAGGGGAGACCCATGAGCCACGGCCACAAGACGACCATCCGCGGACGCAAGCTTCGGCCCGAGAGCCTGATGATGACGTACGCCTACAAGCCCGAGCTCTCGGAAGGGGCCCTCAAGTGCCCCATCTTCCAGACCTCGACCTTCGTCTTCAAGAGCGCCGAGGAGGGCAAGGCCTTCTTCGAGATCGCCTACGGCCTGCGCGAGCAGGGCCCCAAGGAGGAGCTGGGGCTCATCTACTCGCGCCTCAACAACCCGGACCTGGAAATACTCGAGGACCGGCTCTGCCTGTGGGACGAGGCGGGCGGGGCGGCGGTCTTTGAGAGCGGCATGGCCGCCATCAGCACTTTGGCGCTCGAGTACCTGCGCCCCGGCGACGTCGTGATGCATTCGGAGCCCGTCTACGGCGGCTCGGAGTACTTCTTCCGCCACATCCTGCCGCGCTACGGCATCAAGGCCGTGGGCTTTCGGGGGGACTTAAGCGAGGCGGAGCTCGAGAAGGCCGCGCGCGCCGCCGGGCGGGTCGCGATGGTCTTCGTCGAGACGCCCTGCAACCCCACCAACGTCTTAGTCGACATCAAGGCCTGCGTGCGCGTCGCCAAGAGGCTCTCGACGAAGGGCCGCCGCGTCATCGTGGCGGTGGACAACACCTTCCTGGGGCCTTTGTGGCAGCATCCCTTGAAGCTCGGCGCCGACTTCGTGCTGTACTCGGCGACCAAGTTCATCGGCGGGCACTCGGACCTCATCGCGGGCGTCTGCCTGGGCGGGGCCGCGGACATGAAGCGCGTGCGCACTTTGCGCACCTTCCTGGGGACCTTGGCCAGCCCGTGGACGGGGTGGCTGCTACTCCGGAGCCTAGAGACGCTCAAGCTCCGCATGACCTGCATGATGAAGAACGCGCAGAAGGTGGCCGACTTCCTCGCCGAGCACCCGAAGGTCGAGAAGGTCTACTACCTGGGGCACCTGGAGGAGGGCACGCCCCAGCGCAAGGTCTACGAGGAGCAGTGCCTGGCGCCGGGCTCGATGATCTCATTCGACCTTAAGGGCGGCGAGAAACAGGCCTTCAAGTTCTTAAACGCCCTGGAGCTCTTCAGCCTGGCCGTGAGCCTCGGCGGCACCGAGTCCTTGGCCGAGCACCCGGCGACGATGACCCACTCGGACATCCCGCCCAAGGACCAGCGCCGGATGGGGATTAGCCCCAAGATGGTGCGGCTCTCCATCGGGGTCGAGAACCCCGAGGACCTGTGCGCGGACTTGGCGCAGGCGTTGTCGCGGGCCTGAAGAGCCCATAACGGCGCCGTTTACGCGCCTCGGGCGCGTGGGTTCGAGAGTCGCAGACGACCGCGACTCTCGAACCTCCCCTCAATGAACGGCCAGAGTCATATTCGGCCCGGATGAATTCATGACTTGAACTTCCATCATTTCAATGGCACGGATGCGTTTTGGACTCTCGCTCCGCCGTTCATGGAGAGGAGGTTCGAGGATTGTCGCTGTTGACAATCCTCGAACCCACGCGCCCGAAGCGCGTAAACGGCGACGTTCCTTGTTGCTGTGTTTACTGCGCCTTCATGAACCGCGCGAAGTCCACCCGCGCGTCGAGCTGCAGCTTGCGCCGCGAAGCGGCCTCCTTCGCGAAGGCCGTCCCGGGCGCCCACTTAAGCGCCGCATCCTCGGCCCACGCCCGCCAGCGCGGCGGCGTGTACGCCGTCGCGCGCAGGCGCTCGGGCGCCGAGCGGTAGGCGGCGGCCTCCTCGGGGAGGCGCTTGGCCGCGGCGCGCGCGGCCTTGAGCAGGCCCTCGGCCTTTCCCCAGGACGCGTCGTCGTCGCGGTCCGACAAGAGCTCCCGGGCGCGGCGGCCCTTCTCTAAGGCGTCGGCGGCCTGGGCCTCGAGGACCCCGCCCCCTTCCCAGAAGCGCGCGCGCTCCTCGGCGTCGGCCGGCGCGCGCGCCAGGGACTCCTTAAGGGCCGCGTCGCGCACGCTCGTCAGCCCCTCGAGGACGCCCAGCACCTCCTCGAGCGCGGCGAGCTGGATCCAGCGCGCGGCGTCGCGGCGCTTGGCCGAGAGGGTTTTGAGCATCGCCGGCGTGATGTTCTTGGGCTGCTTGGCGGGCTCGGCCGCGGCGAGCAGGCCGTTTAAGGCCGTCCGGGCCTTCGACAGCGCTTCCCGCCGCCGGCCGAGCGCGGCCGGCAGGCCGCCCGCGGCCCGGCCCTCGAGGTCCTTCTGCACCGCGGGGTCGGCCAGCTGTTCGGGCGTCCGCCGCTCGCCGAGCGCGTTCGCGCGGTGCGCCGCCGCCGTCAGCGCCGCCGCGGCCTCGAGGCGCTCGAGGTCGTAGCGCACCGGATGGGAAGGGAAGACCAAGGTCGGGTAGTCGAGCTTGCCGGTCTCGATGAGGCGCGGCGCACCGGGCGCGGCCGAGCGGTTGAGCTCGCTTTGCAGGGCCTGCACCAGCGGCGAGTAGCCGGCGGGGTTCACCGCGCTCAGCCGGTCGTAGACGCCGTCGGAGGACACGGCCCCGCCTCCCGCCGCCGGCCCCGCGCCGCCCGGCCCGAGGTCTTTGGCCTGGGCGTTCATCGCGCCTTGGCCCTCGAAGAGGTCCTTCATCAGCTTGCGCCGGTCGTCGTCCGACATCCCCTCGTCGGCCTTGATGGCCTTCGAGGCCTTGCCCAGCCCGTCGAGGCGGCCGAGGATGCCCTTGTTCCGGTCCGGCGAGAGTTCGAGGAAGTGCTCGGCGCGCCGGTAGAGCGAGCGCTCGAAGGCGTCGGTGCCCGCGGCGTCGTCGCGCGCGAAGCCCACGGCCAGGTGGGCCGCGGCGGCGGGGTTGGCGACGATCCAGGCGCGCAGCTCGCCGCGGGCGAGGTCCGGGTCGGCCGACTCCGAGAGCCGCGGCCCCAAGGACGAGCGGAGGATGCGGGCGGCCAAGGCGTCCGCCTTCGCGGGGTCCTCGGCCAGCGCCGCCTTCATGCGCCGCACGAGGTCGGTGCCGCTGACGTCGGCCTCGCGGCCTTCGATGGAAGGGGCGTCGGACGCCCGGGCGGCCGGCGCCAGCAGGAGGGCCAGGCCCAGGGCCGCCGCCGCGGTCACGGGGTGCGGGGGACCGGGCGGCCGGCGGCCAAGAGCGTCCCGTCGGGAGCCAAAGTCCACGGGCCGGCGGGCAGACGCTCGGCGGGCAGGTCCAGCCGCTCGCCGCGCCGTAGGTCCAGCAAGGTGACCATCTCGGGAAGGTCCAGGCCGGACCAGGCGACCAGCGCGCGGCGGCCGTCCTCCGACACCGAAAGGGCCGTCACGCGGTGCGCCTTCGTCACCGAGGCGAGCTCCTTGCCGCCGAAGGAATAGGCCGTCGCCGTCCAGGCCCCGTCCGTCCGCAGGGCGGCGAGCAGGATGGCGCCGTCGCCGCTTAAGGCCGCCGGCGGGAGGCCCGCGGGGGCGTCGGCGCCGTCCAAGCGCCGGAGGATCTGCCCGTGCGCCCCCAGGTAGACGAGCACGGAGGCCGTCTTCTCGCCCTCGGCCACCTTCTGCCAGTGCCAGGCGGAGCGGCCGTCCTTCGAGGCCGCGCCGCGCATCTCGCGCCGCAGCGCCCCGTCCTCGGCGGACCAGCGCCCGACGCCCAGCTCGTGGAGCACCGTCCCGTCCTTGGCGGCGAGGACCAAGGAGGCCGGCGCCGCCAACCAGCCGGCCGGCGCCGGAGCGCCGTCATCGGCGCGCGGGGGCAGCACCGGCAGAAAGGGGCGGCCGAGCTCGGCTCCGAAGTAGACCTGCGGGGGCAGCTCGGCGCTCGGCGCCGGCGGGCGGTCCGCGCGCGCGAGCATCGCGGCCAACAGGGCCTGCGGGATCACTTGCGCTCCTCGGGGGTCAGCGCGCCGGTCGGGCGGTTGTAGAGGCGCACCGCGTAGGGGGCGGTGAAGGCCATCGTCACGAACCCGCCGGGCGCCGGGCCCTTCACGCGGTAGGGCGCGAGCAGGCCTTTGGAGCCGGCTTCCGGGGCGAGGAGCTCGACCGACCAGCCGCCGGTGTTGCGCGCGCCGGCGAAGGCGGCGACGGCGACGAAGCGCTTGAAGTCGACCGGCGGGGCCTCTTTGCCGAAGGCCTCCTTCCAGAGCTCGCCCCACGCGGCCGCGTCGCCGACGACGCGGGCGCCGGGCTCGGCGACGCCGCAGCTGTGGCCCTTCCACTCGGACGGCGACACGTCGACGGCGGCGAGCTTGGCGGGGTCGTCCATGGTCTTCTCCGGGGGCCTGCGGGCCATGCCTAGGGCGGTGAGGATGAGGGCCGCCGCCGCGAGGCGCCTCACGCGCGGCCTCCGACGAGGAGCTTGGGGATGCGCAGCGTCGGCTGGCCGTCCGAGACCGGCACGCCCTGGCCCTGCTTGCCGCAGGTGCCCACGCTCCAGCCGATGTCCCAGCCGACGCGGTCGATGGACTTGAGCACCTCGGAGCCCACGCCCAGGATGTTGGCGTCGCGCACCATGTGCCGGACGACCCCGTCCTCCACCCACCAGCCCTCGTCGACGCCGAACACGAACTCTCCGGTGGCGGTGTTGACCTCGCCGCCGCCCATGCGGGTGACGTAGAGGCCCTTCTTGAGCTCGCGCACGATGCGCGCCGGGTCGTCGGGCCCGGGGGCGATGTAGATGTTGGACATGCGCGGGATGGGCCGCGCGCGGAAGGACTGGCGCCGGCCGTGCCCGTTCGGGGCGGCCTTGGCGCGCAGGGCGCTCACGCGGTCGTGCAGCATCCCGCGCAGGACGCCGCGCTCGACCAAGGTCACCGCGGCGGCGGGCACGCCCTCGTCGTCGAAGGCGTAGGAGCCGCGCGCGAAGGGGAGCGTCGGGTCGTCGACGATGGTCAGGGCCCCGCAGGCGACGCGCCGGCCCATCTTGCCGGCGAAGGCGGGGGAGGTGCCCTCCTGGACGTGGTCGGCCTCGAGCGAATGCCCGATGGCCTCGTGCACGAAGGTCCCGCCGGCCGAGGCGGCGAGGACGACCGGGAAGTCGCCGGGGCGGGCGACCGGGGCCTCGAGCTTGGCGACGGCCAGGCGCGCGGCGCGGCGGCCCGCGGCAAGGGCGGCGCCGCCCTCGAGGGCCTCCCAGCCCTTGAGCCCGCCCAGGACCTCGACGCCGGTCTGCAGCAGCCGGCCCTGCTCGGCGGTGACCGAGGCGTAGAAGACCGTGGTGACGCGCTCCGAGAGCCGGTGCGAGCCCGCCGAATCCAGGACCGCGGCGGAGCGCTCGCGCTCGGCGCACGTGAGCTGGACCTGGGTCAGGCGCGGGAACTCGGCGCGCAGCGCCTTGTCGACGGCGGCGAGCAGGGCGGCCTTCTCGGCCAGCGGCACGGAGGCCGGCGGCACGCGCGGCGTGTGGCGTGAGACCTCGGGCCGCGGCGCGGCGGGGACGGGCCGGCGGGGCAGGCCCGCGGCCAGGCGCGCGGCGAGCGCCCGGCCGGCGGCGGGGTCCAAGCCGCTCTGGGAGCCGAAGCGCGTCTCGGCCCGGCCCCGGTCCACGCGCAGGTAGCGCACGCCGACTCCGGCGTCGGAGGATTCGGCCGCCTCGCTCAGGCGCCCCTCCTCGTGCGTGAGGGAGAGGGAGCGCCCTTCTTCGAGGAAGACCTCGGCGTGGTCGCCGGCGGCGAGCGCCGGGGCCCAGTCGTCCCAGCGCGGGACGTTCATCGGGGCGGGGCGGCCGGCAGGGTCACGACGACGACGGTGCCGCCTTCGGGGCCCTGGTCGAGGCGGACGGTGCCGTCCAGCCGCTCGACGACCTTCTTGACGAAGGGCAGCCCCAGACCCCAGCCCTCGATCTGGCCGGTGAAGGAGGCGTCGATCTGGTAGAACTTCTCGAAGACCTTCGCGCGCTCCTCGGGGGGGATGCCGGGGCCGTTGTCGGCGACGCGGACCTCGACGCCCGCCGGGACCCGCGCGGTGGTGACCGTCACGGCGGGCGGCAGGGCGCGCGAGAACTTGAGGCCGTTCTCGACGAGGTTCTTGAGGACTTCCCGCACGAGGCCCGAGTCGCCCACGGGCTCGAGGCCGGGCACATGGTCCACGGCCACCTTCGCCTGCTTCTCGACGATCCAGGGCTCCATCGCGTCCACGGTCTGGCGCATCACGGCCGAGAGGTCGAAGGGCTTCTTGTCGATGGCCTGGTCCTGGAGCTCTTCGAGCACGGTGTAGTTGAGGAGCTTGTCGACCAGGCCCGAGAGCTTCTGGCCCTGGGTGAGGATGGTCCGAAGCGACGTCGCCTGGAAGGCGGTCTCGGGCTTCTTGCGGGCGTCCTCGTAGAGGAGCTGCGAGTAGCCGGTGATCGAGGAGAGCGGGGTCTTGAGCTTGTGGGAGATCAGCGAGAGGAAGTTGCGCTTGAGCCCCTCCTCGCGCCGCTCGTCGGTGACGTCGCGGAAGACGACGACCCGGCCTTTGACCGCCCCGCTCGTCCCGTCGCGGATGAGGGTCGCCGTGCCGGCCAGGATCAGCTTGTTGGGCTTCTCGCGCACCGCCTCGAAGGCGACCAGGGGCTCCTCGCCGCCGACGATGCGCTCCAAAGGGGGATTGAGCGTCATCCCGGCGAGGGCGGCGTCCAAGCGCACGCGCTCGGCGCCCAGAAACTGCTTGGCCGCGGCGTTGGCGACGAGCACCATCCCCTGGCCGTCGGTGAGGAAGGCCGCGTCGCGGATCTCGTTGAGGAGGGTGTCGAGGGTCTGGTTCTGCTCCTTCAAGGAGGAGAACAGGCGCGCGTTCTCGATGGCGATGGCGGCCTGGGACGCGAAGGCCTCGAAGACGCGCAGGTCGGTGACGGTGAAGTCCCCGTTGATGTGGTTGATGGCCTCGACGACGCCGATGCAGCGTCCCTTGAGCATGATGGGGGCGGCGAGGATGGACCGGGTGACGAACCCCGAGTCCTTGTCCATCTTCGAGTTCCAGCGCGGGTCCTTGCGCACGTCGTTGATGATCATCGGCTGGGCCGACTGGGCGGTGGCCCCGGCGATGCCCTGGCCCATCTTGAGGCGGATCTTGGCGAGCGCGGGGTCGAGGCCGAGCGCCACGTGGAAGTAGAGCTCGTCGGTCGCGAGGTCCACGAGCAGCAAAGACGCCGTCTCGGCGTTGACGACGCGCGCGGCCAGCTGCATGACGGCGGTCAAAAGCTCGTCGAGCTCGATCTTGGAGGACAGCAGGCGGCCGACCTCGAGGAGGAGCTCGAAGTGCTCAGCCTGCTGGCCGGTCGTGGACATTCCCTATAGAATAGCAAGTGAATGACCCGCCCCCGATGGGCTTTGCGCGTCCTGGGCCTGGCCCTCCTGGCGGCCTGCGCGGCGCCGCGCCCGAAGGCGGCCCAGGCCGAGTACGACGCCTGGGTGGCCCGCCTCGACCCCGCGGTCCCGGACGCGGCCGCCGCGGCGTCCGCCTGCCGGGCGCTGGGCCGCTCGGGACGCCCCGAAGCGGTCGAACCGCTGCTCAAGGTCTGGGACGCCCTCCTCGAGCGCAAGTTCCACCGCTTCGGCCTGCCGCCCGAGCTCGAGGCCGTGCGCGCCGCGGCCGCCGAGGCCCTGGGCCTCTTGGGCGACATCAAGGCGGTCCCGGTGCTCCGACGCGGGCTCTTAGACGAGGACAGGACGGTGTCGGCGCGCTCGGCGGAGGCGCTGGCGCTCTTGGGGGACGCGGGCTCGGCGCCGGCGCTCGCGCGCCTGGCCGAGGGCCAAGACGAGGGGTTGGCCCAGACCGCGCTCGAGGCTCTGGGCGCCGTGGGCGGGGCGGGCGCCGAGGAGGCGCTGCGCAAGGCGCTCGACGGCCCGCGGCCCTTCTTGGCGGTGACGGCGGCCTATGGGCTGGGCCTGCGCTCCTCGGTGGTGGGGCGGCTGCGCCTCGAGGGCTGGCTCGAGGAGTCGGCCGAGCCCACCCGGGAGGGCATCCTCGCGGCGCACTATCTGGCCAAGCTCGGGGTCCCCTCCGGGGTCCCGTTCTTGGCCAAGCTCGCCAAAGACGGCCCGCCGGATTTGCGCCTCCTGGCTGTGGACGCCTTGGGAAAGACCGGCCGCGCCGAGGCCGTCGAGCCCTTGGCCCCCGCCGCGGCCGACAAGGAGCCCTCGACGCGGGTCTTGGCGGCCTTGGCCCTGGGCCGTCTGCCGGGCAAGAAGGCCGAGACGGCCCTGCGCGCGCTGGCGGTGGACCCGGACCCGGGCGTCGCGAAGGCGGCCGGCGCGGCGCTTTCCGAGCGGGGGGCGCGGTGACGGCCGCGCTCGTCCTGGCCGCGGCGGTCGCGGCGTCGACGCCGACGGCGCCGACGGTTCCCTTCGACGCGGCCAACTACCCCAGGAAGTCGATGGCGGTCCTGCGCCGCGCGGAGCCCTGCCCGGCCAAGGGCGTCGTCCTCAAGGACATCCTGTTCTCGACCGAGACCCGCTGGCACGGAGCGCTGCGCGCGACCTCCGCGGCGCGGATGGAGACCGTGAAGGCCTGGACCCGGGACATCGGGGACCCCGACGCGGCCCCGAAGTACGCCGAGGAGGCGACCTTCTCCGAGGGACGGCGCCTCGAGTGGGTCGCGGTGCCGGAGGGCCTCTTGGCGTACCTGCAGATGGACCTGCAGGCGGGGGACCGGGTGCTGCTGTTCTTGGTCCTCACCGGCTGCGCCGAGGGCTCGCCGGTCTGGGCGGTCGACGAGTACGAGGTGCCGGTCCAGACGCCCCTGGAGGGCGGCGACGAGCTGATCCGGGCCCTACCGCGAATAGACGGTGAAGACGCGGGCGTCCTCGGCCCACGCGAGGCCGGCGTCCTCGAGCGCGGCGACGACGCCGGCCCACTCGGTGCGCCCGTCGAGCAGCGTGCCGGGCTCGCCGTCCACCGCCAGCACGCGTAGGAACTCGACGGAGGTCTTCCGGCCGGCGGGCAGCTGGGCGCGCATCCGCACGCCCTGGCCGCGGGCGGTCTCGTCGGGGAAGACCAAAGGCTTCTCGGGCGCGAGGGCGTTGTCCGAGGCCGGGCCGACCGGGAACACCGGCCAGACCTTCCCCGAGAAGTCGGCGCTGAAGAGGTAGACCCGGGCGGGATGGTTGACCGTGACGATGGCCCGCGCGTCCTGGCCTTCGACGAAGCGGCTCTGGTTGAGCATGAGCTCGACCCGCAGGTCGCCGCCGCCCTTGGCCGGCTTCAGGCACGCCTCGACGGTCAGAAGGTGCCGGCCCCCCTTGCGCTGCTCGTTGACGACCGACTCGGCGGCCTGGCGGCTGGACTTGGTCGCCCGCAGCAGGTCCTCGAGCTGGCCCGAGAAGGCGGCCTCCGAGAAATCCGGGGCCTTGCCGGGGTCGCGGCCGAGGAGCAGGGCCGACGCCTTGCGCCGCGCCAAGGCCAGCGCGGCGGCCCGGCCCTCGTCGACGTCGCGGCCGGCCGGCACGTCGGCGCGCGCCGCGATCCACCGGCAGCCGTCCTTGCCGGGGCGCTCGAGGAAGACGGCGTCCGTCTCGAGGCGCTCCTCGTCGAAGAGCGCCGTGCCGGGGTCGGTCGCGGCGGGAGCCTCGAGGAGCTTCCTCAAGTCCGCGTCCAGGCGCAGCTCGGCGCGCGCGGCCGCGGCCAAGGTCGCGGTCTCGGTGACGACGAGCTTGGCGTCGACCGTCACGTCGTCGCCGGCGCCCGAGAAGCTGCCGACGAGCTGGTACTTGGCGCCCGAGAAGCGGCCCACCTGCAGCGCGGTCTTGGGGTCGGTGAGCCCGGCCATCCCGAGCTTCATCTCGCCGAGCATCCGCGAGATGTAGCCGCGGTCGAGGACCGTGACCTTGCCGCTCTTGAGGAGCTCCCGTGAGAGGGCCTCGGCGAAGGCGCGCCCGAGCTCGACGGGGCGGCCCGTGGCGTCCTGGAACGGCAGGACGGCCACGTTGGCGCCCTTGTCGGTGAACTTCTCCAAAAGCTCTTCGGCCACCCGCGCCGCCGCCTTGTCGAGCTTGGGGGCGGCGGACGCGGGCAGGGCGAGGAGCCCTACGAGGACGAGCGCGAGCATCCCGGCAAGTCTATCAGAACGGGACGTCGTCGAGGCTTTCCTCGTTGGCGGGCTTGCCCGCCGACTTCCCCGACGAGGGCGCGGCGCCGCCCTCCTTCTTCTCGAGGAACTGGAGGTCGTCGACGTAGACGACGGTCTTGTTGTGCTTCTTGCCGTCTTCCTTGCCGGTCCACTCCTCGAGCACCAGGTGGCCCTCGATGTAGGCCTGCTGGCCCTTCTTCAGGTTCTGCTCGAAGAGGTCGGCGAGCTTGCGGCCGGTGTCGCGGTTGAAGGCCTTGAGGTCGACCCAGACGGGGACGTCCTCCCACTGGCCGGAGGCCGCGTTCTTCTTGCGGTTGTTGACCGCGAATCCCACGTTGGCCACCTTGCCCCCGTTCGCGAACGTCTTGATCTCGGGGTCCCGCGTGAGGCGCCCGATCAGCATCACCTTGTTCAAGTTGGCCATATCATCCTCTCTAGGTCCGGCTCTTACCTAGTATACGTCGAACCCCCCCGTTTGGTTCCATTCTCAGACGGGGAGGCGGCTCAGAGCTCGCTTTTAAGCGCCTCGGCCACCGTCTCCGCCACCTTGACCCGCGCCCAGCCCTTGTCGACCGCCTCGACCGGCACCCAGGGGCACTCGGCGGTGCTCGTCTTCTCGATCATCTCGCAGGCCGCGGCCTCGTAGCCGTCCCACTTGGCCCGGTTGCGCCAGTCCTCGGGGCCGATCTTGTACTGCTTGTAGGGCGTGAGCTCGCGGTCCTTGAAGCGCTTGAGCTGCTCCTCGGGGGTGATGGCCAGCCAGAACTTGCGCAGGATGGTGCCGGCCGCGACCAACTGCTCCTCGAACTCGCAGATCTCGGAGTACGCCCGCTTCCAGTCGGCGGCGGCGCAGAAGCCCTCGAGGCGCTCGACCAAGACGCGCCCGTACCAGGAGCGGTCGTAGACGGTGACGCGCCCCGCGCGCGGCACCTCGCGCCAGAAGCGCCACAGGTACGGGTGGGCGCGCTCCTCGTCGGTGGGCGCGGCCGTCGAGATGACGCGGTAGAGCCGCGCGTCCATCGCGCGCGTCAGGCGCCGGATGGCGCCGCCCTTGCCGGCGGCGTCGGCGCCCTCGAACACGAGCGTCAGCGAGCGGCCCTCCTTGCGCATCCGCCGGGTGAGCTTGCCGATGCGTCCCTGGGCCTCGGCCAGCCGCCCGTCGTACTCCTTCTCCGAGAGCTTGAGCGTGTAGTCGAGCGAGCGCAGGATGTTCTTGCCGCCGGAGGCCTTGCGGGGCGGGGGGGCCGGCTTCGGGGCCGGGGCCGCGGGCGCGTCGAAGCGCGCGCGCAGGGCGTCGAGCACAGCGCGCACGCCGGTCAGCGTCATGTGGCGCTTGTCGGTCGCCTCGACGAGCGTCCACGGCGCCTGGCCGGTCGAGGTGTGGCGCAGCGCGCGCTCCGAGACGGCGCGGAACTTGTCGTAGCGCTTGTGGAACTTCCAGTCCTGCTCGGTCACGCGCCAGCGCGTCTCGGCGTCCTCTTCAAGCGACTTGAAGCGCTTCCTCTGCTCGGCCTTCGTGATGTGGAGCCAGAGCTTGACCACGACGGCCCCTTCGGCGACCAGCATGCTCTCGAAGCGCTCGATGCGTTCGAGCTCGGCGTCGAGCTCCGCCTCGGAGAGCTCCTTGAACACGCGGCCGACGATGGGGTCTGAGTACCAGGAGCCCAGAAAGACCGCCGCGCGCCCGGCCGGGGGCAGCGAGCGCCACCAGCGCCAGAAGGGCGGCCGCTCGGACTCCTCGTCGGTGGGCGTCCAAGGGGCGTGGACCTGCACGCCGCGGGCGTCGAGCCATTCGAGCAGGGTGTTGGTGAACGTCGTCTTGCCCGCGGCCTCGACGCCCGACACGAGGACCACGAGCGGGACCTTGGCCTCCGGCAGGCGCTTCTGCGCGGTCAAAAGCTCCATCCGGAGCTTCTCGGCCTCCTTCTTATAGGCCGCCTTCTCGACCTTCGCACCGACCTCGACCGCTTCGAACATGGGACCCCCGGACGGCCTCCCCAAGATACACCCGGGGAGGCGGCGGGGCAAGGGGGACGGTCAGCGGCGCAGCTCGCCTTTGGCGAAGTCGGCGGTCAGGTACGCCTCGCCGCGCAGGTCGACGGTGCTCGACAGGCGCCGCCCGTCGGCGGCGACGACCTCGAAGCGGCGGGAGCCCGTGGGCGCGCGGAAGCGGGCGGTCGCGTAGACTTGGCCGGCGGGGCCGGCGTCGCCGCCGCCGTAGACGCTCTTCTCCATGACCGCGGCCTCGCGCCCGTCGACCAAGACCTTGGCGCCCACAGCCTCGGGGCCGCCGAGGACCTGCACCGGGGCGCCGCCGCAGGCCGCCAGGGCCAGAGCGAGCGCGAGGGGGAGGGCCCTCATCGGCGGGCGACCATCGGGCCGCCGGCGGGGGCGGCGGGGGTGAGGACGACGAGCTGGCCCGAGGAGAGGGCGCGGTCGATGAGCCGGGGGTCGTTGCCCTGGAGGCCGGCCATCGCGCCCTTCCAGTTGTTCGACATGTCCATCTTGAACTCTTCCTTGGGCTGGCCCGAGACGGCGCCCATCAACTCGTGGACGGTGCCCGCGGCCAGGGCCACGCCGGCGGCCACGGGCGCGCACACCGAGCGGCCGGTCTCGGGGCACAGCGAGTCCACCATCCTCTGGTGCCAGCGCGCGTGGCGCCAGGCGTCCTGCTCGGTGTTGTGGCTCGAGGAGTTGGGGAAGCGCTTCTCGGCCTCGAAGGAGACGTCGTTGGCGAGCTTGTAGGGCGAGGGGGTGTTCCGGTCGACGAAGTCCTTGGTCGCCTCCCAGGCGCGGCGCCAGGCGGGGGCGGCGGCGGCCGGGGCCTTCGGCGCGGTCCCGGACGGCGCGGGGGTCGGCGCGGTGCGCAGGGTGTTGGGGCCCGCGGCGGCGGGGATGTCGTTTAAGCGCCGGAAGTCGGCGGCCGAGACGACTCCGCCGGGGTCGGGGTTCGGCGCGGCGGGGCGGGGAGCGGCTCCCGCGGCGGGGGCGGCTCCCGAGCCTTCGCCCGAAAGGGAGTTGATCATCGCGCTCGCCTGGCGCCGCGCGTTGCGCCCGGCGTTCTGCTGACGCTCCCGGCGCTGCGCCGCGCGCGGCTCGTCGGGCGCCGGGGCGGCGGTCGGGGCGGGCCGGGCGGCCGGCGCGGAGGCGGCGGCTCGCCCGTCGGGCGCGGCCTCTCCGGGGCAGGGGTCGGCCTTGGGCTCGGCGTCCGGGGAGGTCTCTTCGTCGGAAGGCTTCGCGGCCGCCGGTTTGGGCTTGCCCTCGCTCGGGGCGCAGGGGACTTCGGCGCCTTCCTCTATAGGGTCCACGCCGGGCAGGCCGCCGTCCTCGAGAGCCAGGGCGGGGAGGGCCGACAGCACGGCGGCCAGGAAGAGGGGGGCCCGGCGGTCCATGCCCTAAGTATTGACCCCGGAGCGGGGGATTTCAAGGGACCCCCGCTCCAAGTTCCCGGAGTTTGACGCGCTGCGGCCGTCGCGTTGAGAGGGCGGGTCCTGCCCGCGGGGGCGTGCTCTCCGCTCCCCCGAACCTTGGAACCTGGCGGTTCCCCCGCTGCGTGCCCGCTTCGAACAACGGCTTCCTAAGAGCGGGCGCGGGGGCCCCCTCCCACGGGGTCGCTGCGAGCGCGCCTCTGCGGCCACCCGTCGTTTCTTTCCGACGGCCCGGCGCCCGAGCGGGAGAGGGCCCTTAAATGACCGGCATTGCCGTTGGCGGGAGCGAGGCGTTTGCGACTGTCGAATTTTTTAAAAATAGCGGCGAGAATATATATGGAATTAGCTCATCCCAGGATGAGTTGATTCACTTTCTGATTCGGACGGGACGGAAAAGCGGATACCGACGTAATCCAGACTGGGCCATCGACGAGCCACGGCGGGTGACCGCGCGGCCGAGTCCGAAGCGACCCCGTGGGAGGGGGCCCCCGCGCTCGTCGCGGGGGAACCGTCAAGGTTCACGGGTTCGGGGGAGCGGAGGATTCGGACGCGCGGGCAGGACCCGCCTTGGATCGCGACGGCCGGACACCCTGCAAACCCAGGCAACTTGGAGACCCCCCCGGGGGTTCGGCGGGGGTGGAAAAAGGTAAATTCTGAAGATGAGAAAGCTCCCCCTTCTCGCCGTCCTCCTGTCCGCGGCGGCCCTGCTGGGCTCCGGCTGCGCCGAGCTGTCCCCGGAGGAGATCGCCAAGCTGGGCCTGCCGCCGGAAGTCCTGCCGACCCCCCCCAAGGTCCGCATCGGCGATTCGATGGACGTGTTGACGTCCTCGAGCGCTCCCCAGGCGGTCCCCAAGGCCGACCCGGCGGTCTTAAGCGCCCTCTTCGAGCTCCTGGAGAAGTCGGACTCCATCCGCCCCGACCTCAAGGCCGTGGCCGGCACCCCCTTCGAGGAGCTCCTAAAGGTCGGCTCGCCGGACGGCTTCCGCCTGCGGAACCGCTACCTGTATCCCGGTGTCCCACTGGCGGAGGCTTTGGCCGCGGACCCCGACCCGGCGCTGCGCGAGCGGCTCGTGCGCCTCGCGCGCTGGGAGCGGTCGGCCGAGGTCCGCGCGACGGCCCTCATCGCGCTGGCCCGGCTCAAGGACCTCCAGGACGAACGCGTGCTCAACGAGGCCCTGGCCCACCATGACCCCGCCGTGCGCTTCGGCGCGATGGAGGCGCTGCTGTCCTGGGGCCACCCCGAGAAGGCGGTGCCGCTCCTCAAGCTCGCCGCCGAAAACGACGTCTCGCCCCTCTTGCGCGTCTACGCGGCGGGCGGGATGGCGCGGCTGGGCGGCGCGGGCGGGCTCGAAAAGCTGCGCGGGTTCCTGAGCACGAGCCCCGATTGGGTCGGCCGGGCGATGGCGGCCCATGCGCTGGGCGATTACGGCGAGGGCAAGGATTACGACGTGTTCCTCGACCGCTTGGACCGGGACGGCGCCAACGAGTTCCTCTCCGCGGAATACGCCATCGCCGCGCTCAAGATCTTCGGCCGCCGCGAGGCGGCGCCGCCGCCGGTCCCCGCCCCCGGGGGCACGGGGACCGGCAACACGCCCGGCGGCCCGGGCCTGGCCTCGAGTCTCACGGCCGACCTCGACTTCATGCTCGAGCCCATCGTCATCACGGCGCCCCGGGAGCACATCGCCCAGGAGACTTTGGTGGACCCGCGCATCAACGCGCTGCTCTTGCGCCTCTTGGAGCAAAAGAGCGCGCTGCGCCCCGAAGAGGCCGGCAGCCAGAACTCGGCGGCCGCGCTCTTCGCGGAGCTCACCACGCTGACCGGTCACATGCTGAGCCTGCGCTACAGCGAGCTGGGATTCCTGCTGACCGAGGGCCTCGCCGGCGTCAAAGACTTCGGCATCCAGAACCGCCTCGAGGCCGTGTCGCGCTCGGGCAAGAACCCCCCGATGCGGGCCGCCGCGCTGGTGGCCCTCGGGCACGCCAAAGACGACCGCTTCTTCCCGCTCTTCCAGGAGGCCCTGCGCGACGTCAGCCTCACGGTGCGCCTGGGCGGGCTCGAGTCGGTCGTGCTCTCGGCCTCGCCGGCGGCGCTCTTCACGCTCGGCGACGCGGCGCAGAACGACCCGTCCTTCACCGTCAAGGGGATGGCCGCGGCCGAATACTGGCAGCGGGGCAACCTCGCCGGCCGCGAGGCCCTGTGGCGGATGACCACCGAGACCGACTGGTACGCGCGCGCGGAGGCGGTCTACCACCTGGGGCGCCTGGGCGGCGCCGACGAGTACCGTAAGCTCATGGACATGCTCGGCCGCGAGACCGACCCCATCGTGCGGGCGGAGCTCGCCTTGGCGCTCGTGCGCCTGGGGAGGTTCAAGTGAGCCTGGATTTCCTGCGCGCGTTCGCGCTCTCGGGCGGCGACTGGGTCATCTACGGCCTGCTCGCCGCGTCCGTCGTGGCTCTCGCGGTGATGCTCGAGCGGGGCGTGCTGCTCCGGCGCGAGGCGCGCCTGGCGGCCGAGCTGCGCGGGCGCCTCGCCCGACCCTTGGCCGAAGGCGACGCGAAGGGGGTCGCGGCCGCGCTCTTGGGGGCGGCGGGCTCCGGCGCGCGCATCCTCGCCGCGGTGACGGGGGGGCGGGCCGCCGCGGAGGACCGCCTGGTCGCCGCCGCGCTCGATGAGAAGCGCTTCTTGGAGGCGCGCCTGTTGGTCCTAGGCACCTTGGGCTCGAACGCCCCCTTCGTCGGGCTCTTCGGCACGGTCTTGGGCGTCATCAAGGCCTTCCACGACCTCTCTGCCGACGCCGGCGCCGGCCCCGAGGTCGTGATGCGCGGCCTCTCGGAGGCCCTCATCGCCACCGCGGTGGGCCTGTTCGTGGCCATCCCCTCGGTCGTCGCCTACAACGCGCTGCAGAAGAAGGTCGGGGACCTCCTCTCCGCGGTCGAAGCCGACGCGCGGCGCCTCTTGGCGGCGGGCAAGTAGTGCGATGAAGACGCTGGCCGAAGGCTCGCGGCCCATCACCGACATCAACGTAACGCCGCTCGTCGACATCATCTTGGTCGTCCTCATCATCTTCATGGCCACCGCGCCGCTCATCGAGCGCAAGGCCCTGCGCGTGGACGTGCCGAAGGCCCGGCACTCGGAGCGCGCCGGCCTCGAGGCGCTCGAAGTCACCTTCGACAAGGCCCGCGCGCTCAGCATCGGCGGGCGGGCGCTCACGCGCGAGGCGCTGACGGCGGACCTCAAAGAGCGCCTGCGCTCGGACCCCGAGATGCGGGTCATCCTCTCGGCCGACAGGGCTCTCCCGTACGGCGACATCGTGGGCGTCCTGGACCTCATCCGCGGCGCGGGGCTGCGGAAGGTCAGCCTCGAGGTGAAGGGTGGGGCTTGAGCTCTCCTGGGAGCGCTCCAACGCGCTCTTCGACCGCTGCCTGGCGGCGTCGGCGGCGTTGCACCTCGCGCTCCTCCTCTACGGGAACCTGAACGTCCGCTTCGAGCTGCCGGTGCCGGCGCCCGAGCGCGTCATCGACCTGTCCTTGCCGCTGGGCCCCAAGGACCGCGCGGCGCCGGGGCCGCTGGGCCGGCCGGGCTTGCCGCTGGCGCCGGCCGTCGTGACGCCGCCGACGGCCGGGCCCGTCGCTCCCGCCGCGGCGCCCGTCGTCGCCCCTACGCCGGTCCCGGCGCTCATCCCTTCCGCCGACCCTCGCCCCGCACCGCCCGAGCCGGCGCTCGCGCCCGTCCCGGCCGTTCCGCCGATGACGACGACCGACCCCGCGGCGGTCGGTTCGCCCTCGGGCACGTCCGCCGGGACGCCGGGGGCTACGGGGGGCGGCGGCACGGGCGGGCCGGGCATGCGCACCGCGCGGCCGGACGTGCTGCCTAAGCTCCTCAACAAAGAGGAAGTGCTCTCCAACCTGCGGAAGTTCTACCCCGAGGCCGAGCGCAGGGCCGGGCGCGAGGCGAAGGTCGTCGTGCGCTTGCGGTTGGGCGTCACCGGCGCGGTCGAGGCGGTCGACGTCCTGCAGTCGGGCGGCGCGGCTTTTGACGCGGCGGCGCGGTCGGTGGCGGAGCGGATGCGGTTCTCGCCGGCGATGAAGGACGGGGTGGGCGTGCCGGTGGCCCTGCCGCAGGCCATCGTGTTCCAGCTGGAATGACACGAAATTCCTGAGTTCACCGAGAGTGCCTTGTCGTTGTTGGGTGGGCGCCGTCGTCATCGGACCGGCCTGGAGCATCCTTCGGGTGGGGGGTAGACTCTCGGGAAGGGAGGTCGTCTTATCGAAAGGGGCTCGATTCCACTCCTTAGTACTCGGGAGCAGTCCTCGTTGGCAGAAAAGATGATTCCGCCAGGTCGATGATGCGAAAAACCCTTGGCACTGCGGCCTTCGGCGCTCTGGCAACGCTTTCGTGGGCGGCCAACTTGCTCAGACGCGCCGAAAGCTACGCGTTCCCTATTTCCGGCGAGATATTCAGCGACGAGGGGTATCCTTTGGCGGGGGCCTACGTCATCGTTGAGGTTTGCGCGGACTACGGCACACTGGGAGGAAAGGTCGGTCAAAGGGTAGCGAAGTTCCATCTCCGGACTAACGAGGCTGGCCGCTATTCAACCGAGATCAAGGGGAGGTATCGCCCGACCGCCGGGTTCCTCTCGTCCTTCATTGGATTCTCGTTCCTTATCGACGCATTCGCAATCGATCATGAGCCCGGGCGATTCCTGAACGCTTCCTCTAGAGCAGTCTTGCGTTACGGCGGGCCGTTCGCGAACGGCTGGATCTCCAGTACCGACGCGCCACCCGAACTATTCCAACCCAATTACTCGCCGGGACCGAACGCGATGATGAATCCCCTCCTCTGGGACGGTAAGACCCGGATCAAGGTCGATTATCGTACGACCCCGGGCTTAGTGAGCGTCAACCCGGAGGTCCCCATAATCGTCGCCTCAGGGGAGGGCCTAACCGGCTGGATGCTCGTATATGAGACGCAGTCGGAGAATCGGGCAACCAAGGTCACAACCAGCGGCTTTTTCGTCCACAAACCTGAGCACCGCATTGGGATGATCCTCCACGTCCCTCCGGTCCAGGGAGCTATCCGTCGCGATGTCTTTCTGTATTGTTTCAGGGCCGCTCAGCCCGAGGATCCCTCTCGTATTTCACCGGTCGGAGGAATCTCCTTCCCTCAAGTTTTCCCTCATCCGAAAAACACGGCTTATTGTCCCAATGTGATTGATGTCGGTGTCTGGGCCCGCCATAAGGCGGAGGTCGCGCGAGCCCTTGCCGAGGATAAGGAGGGCGCTTGGCACTTGATGGACCCGGAGGCCACTCATGGCTGACTCGGACGCATTGAGGGAACTCGCGCAGAAATTGAAAGGAGGCCACCTGCCGACTGGTGTGGACGTGGACCTCATCTTGACCCACCCCGAGTCGATGCTTCCCCTCCTATTTGAGAAGTTCAAGACGCCGAACGGTTTCCAATTCGCGGCGATGATGGTAGCCGGGCTCCACCGCCAGCCAAATCGACCCGACCCGCCCGGCCGCGACATCGTCCGTCGGCATGCTGTCGCACTGTGCGCGGGCGCCGACCTGAGCCTCATTTGTATTGGGATGCAGCTGTTGCCGGCATTTCAGGAAGACCCCTCAGTCGGGCAGGTGCTCAGAGGCAAGGTCGCCGACTCGAATCCGCATCTCAGAGTCGGCGCGATGCGCGAGTACATGATGTGGACGCTGACCGGACCTAAGTCCGAGGAGGAACTCCAGTATCTGCTTGGGGTCTCGCGCGACCCCCTCCTCGCACTCGCGCAGATTGCCGGGGAGATCGTGCGAGACAAGTATGAGAATCCTGGCCCTCTCCGAGATGTGGTGCTCAAACGCAACAAGCCTCTCGGCGGGGTCGACGATGCCGTCGAGGTGCTTCGAGGCGGTAACGTCTTCGAGACAGGCAAGGCTTTCTCGGAATTGGAGCGTCGCGGGCAAAGGGCGATTCCTCCGATGCTCGCCCTCATGGAGGAGACGGCAAACAAGAAGCTGAAGGAGGAGATACACCATTCGATTTCTCGGATGGGTGGTGGCGGTAGCGCGCCGCGCAAAGAGGTCGTCGATGCGCTTCTTCGTGGCGCGGATTCGCGAGATCCGGCCACGAGCAGGCACTGTGCGCATCTGCTGCACCTCTACGCGGGCGACTCGCGTGCTCGCGAAAAAGTCGTCTCTTTGGCTGAAAATGCAAGCGACGTCCACGTTCGGCTGAGTGCAATTAACGACTTGACCGCAAAGTGGGCCGCGCCGCACATTCCCTTATTGCTGAAGTTTCTCGAGGACCATGATTCGCAGGTGCGAATCTATGCGGCTGTCGTGCTGGCCAGGCATGGGAATTCCTCAGGTTATGCCCTGGCGTTGGAGGCCGTTCGAGACGCCATTAGGACTGTAAAGGATGGCGGCCAGGCTCATATGGGCAACATGCGATTGGCTCTCCAAACGTTGGGGCGAGTGGGCAGTCCCGCGGATGTCCCCTTGCTCGATGCCTTCGTGGGGCTCGGCACGCGGTTCAACTCATTGGATGCGCGCGAGGCAATCTGGGAAATCGAACTTCGCGAGGCATCGGCTGAGGGTCGGGAACTCGAGTATCTCCAGCGTCGCTACGAGGCGGGGGCTATTGATTGGGCGTCGACCCGCTTGTTGACGCGGGCCAACGAGCGCCAAAGCGCTGAAGTCCTCTTCTCGGTCATGAAGAGCTCGAAAGCCGATGGTCGCGTCAGACAGGAGGCCTTGTCGCGCCTGCTCAATGGCGGTTGGCTCGAGCCAAGGGTGGCAGGATTGGAAACAGCCGCATACAAGTTGCGGGAGCGACCGCCCGCGAATCCAGCGGGGGCTGTCGTGGGCTTCATCCTCCGAGCATTCGAGGTAGGGTTGAGGTGGCGTCGGAGTTGAGTCCGTTGCCTTAATGTCTCTTTGCGGCCGCGGCGGATAGGGGCGTCTTGGCGAACGGGGCTAAATCCCCTGCTTGGTTAACGACCCGTCGGGGAAAGGACTCCCCTGAAGGAAAGCTAGCGCCCGAGCTTTCGCAGCATCTTCGGCGTCACGAGCGCCAGGAGCTTGCGCTCCTTAAGGTCGATGAGCGCCGCCCCGCCTTTCTTCAGCTCGAAGGGCGGCTCGGAGGCCCCCGCCAGGAGCGCCGCCGCGAGCCGCGACAGGTGCGGCTCATGCCCCACCACGCAGACCGCCGCCGCGCTCAGCCCCTCGAGCCAGCGCGCCGCGCGCCGCGGGTCGGCCGTGGGCACCAGGTCGGCGCGCACGCTCCGGCGCGCCTTCGGGAAGCGCTCGTAGGCGAAGCGCGCGGTCTCCCGCGCGCGGACGAGGGGGCTCGTCGCGACAAGGTCCAGCTTCGCGAGGAGCGCGGTCAGCCCCTTGGCCGCCCGCCGCGTCTTGAGCCGCCCCTCTTCGGTCAACGGCCGCTGGCCGTCGTCTTGGCCGGACTCGGCCCAGCGGGCCTTGTCGCCGGCGGGCCCGTGGCGCCAGAGGAGGACGAGCATGCGCGTATGATACCTAGTGTTGCGCTTCGCCCGTCATCGGCACGAAGCGCACCGGCATCAGCGCCTGGCGCACGAGGCCGCGGTCGGTCTTCCGGTAGACCCACAGCCACTGCGTCCCGCCGTCGGGGCCCACCGGGATGACGAGCCGCCCGCCCTCCTTGAGCTGCTCGACCAAGGGCCGCGGGACGTCCTCCGGCGCGCAGGTGACGATGACCGCGTCGAAGGGGGCCGCCTCGGGCCAGCCGCGGTAGCCGTCTCCCACGCGCACCGAGACGTTCTTGTAGCCGAGCGAATCCAGCCGCGCCGCGGCCCGACGCCCGAGGACTTCGACGATCTCGACCGAATAGACGTGCCGTACCAAGAGCGAGAGCACCGCCGCCTGATAGCCCGAGCCGGTGCCCACCTCGAGCACGAGGTCGCTCGGGGAGGGGGAGAGCGCCTGGGTCATCGCGGCGACGATGCCGGGCGCCGAGATGGTCTGGCCTTCGCCGATGGGCAGCGGGGTGTCGGCGTAGGCGCGCGGAGCCTGGGCGCGCGGCACGAAGCGCTCGCGCGGCACGCGCCGCAGGGCGTCAAGCACCCTCTGGTCGCTGACGCGATACGGCTCCGGGTACGCCTGGAGTCCGGTCACCATACGCTCCCGGGCCTCCCGGGTCCCGTCCGTCCCGGCCAGCAGGGCCGCGGCGGCCAACGCCCACACCCGCAAGGCCATAACCCCTCTCTCTAAAGGATAACACGCCCCCCGGCGGCCGCCACGGGCGCGTGTCACTCGTTTGTATGATACGCGCATGAACGTCCTGGTCCTCAACTGCGGTTCCTCCTCGGTCAAGTTCCAGCTGCTCTCCACCGACTTGGACCTCATTTCCAAGAACGCCGACCGGCGCCTGGCCTCCGGGGTCGTCGAGCGCGTGGGCAGCGAGTCCTTGGTGAGCTTCCAGGCCGAGGGCGGCCCCAAGTTCCGCACCGCCGAGCCCCTGCGCGACCACCGCGCGGCCTTGGACCGCATCCTGCGCTGGGTCGTCGCCCCCGAGACCGCCATCTCCGGCGTGCGCTCGCTGGCGGACATCCATGCGGTGGGCCACCGGGTCGTCCACGGCGGCGAACGGTTCAAGCAGTGCGTGCTCTTGGACGACTCCGTCATCGACGGCATCGAAGACAACATCGAGCTGGCCCCGCTGCACAACCCGGCGAACCTCAAGGGCATCGCCGCGGCGCGCGAGCTGTTGGGGCCCGGCGTGCCGCAGTGCGCGGTCTTCGACACGGCCTTCCACTCGACGATGCCGGACACGAGCTATCTCTACGCCCTGCCCTACCAGCTCTACCGCCGCTACAAGCTGCGCCGCTACGGCTTCCACGGCACGTCCTACCGCTACGTCGCCTACCGCTACCGGCAGCTGACCGAGAAGAAGCAGAAGGACGTGAACATCATCGCGCTGCACCTCGGAAACGGCGCCTCGGCCTGCGCCATCAAGGCCGGCGACTCCTTCGACACCTCGATGGGGCTGACCCCCACCGAAGGCCTCGTCATGGGCACGCGCGGCGGCGACATGGACCCGGCCATCCTCGAGTTTTTGCACCACCGCGAGGGGCTCTCCTTCGAGCAGCTCGACACCTTGCTCAACAAGTCCTCGGGGCTCTTGGGGCTCTCGGGCCTCACCAACGACATGCGCGAGCTCCTCGAGGAGGAGAAGGAGAACGGCGACCGCCGCGCGCGCCTGGCCGTGGACATCTTCTGCGCGCGCGCGCGCAAATACGTCGGCGCCTACCTGGCGGCGATGGGCGGGGCCGACGCGGTGGTGTTCACCGGCGGCATCGGCGAGAACTCGGCCGAAGTCCGCGCCCGCCTGTGCAAGGGGCTCGACTGGCTGGGTCTGAGCTTGGACGCCGCCCGCAACAAGGCGGCGACGGGCGGCAAGGAAGGGCGCGTCTCCGCGGAGGGCTCGCGCCTGGCGGCCTGGGTCATCCCCACCAACGAAGAGCTCCTCATCGCCCGCGACACGGTCCGCGTGGTCAAGGGCGCTCCCCGGCGCTGGTAGCTCTAAGGTAGAATCCCCCCTCATGCCCCTCCTCGCCTGGGTCGGATTCATCCTGTTCATCCTGCTCTGCCTGGCGCTGGACCTCGGAGTCTTCCATAAGAAGGTCGAAGCGCCTTCGCTCAAGAGCGCCCTGACCTGGACGGCGGTGTGGGTTTCGGTGTCCTTGGCCTTCGACGTCGGCGTGTTCCATTTCATGGGACGCGAGGCGGGGATGAACTACCTCGCCGGCTACTTGGTCGAGATGTCCTTGTCCTTGGACAACATCTTCGTCATCGCGGTCATCTTCACGTTCTTCCAGGTCCCGCCGCAGAACCAGCACCGCCTGCTCTTCTACGGCATCCTCGGGGCCCAGGTCCTGCGCGGCCTGATGATCGGCGCGGGCACCGCCCTCGTGCGCCGGTTCGACTGGACGATGTACGTGTTCGGGGCGCTCCTCATCTACACGGCGTGGAAGATGTACGCGGCCGGCGACGAGGAGGTGCATCCCGAGGACAACCCGGTCCTCAAGCTCGCCAAGCGCTTCTTCCACGTCACCCACGAGTACCACGGCGACCACTTCACCGTCGTCAAGCACGGGGTCACGTACTTGACCCCGATGGCCCTGGCCTTGGTCGTGGTCGAGACGAGCGACGTGCTCTTCGCCGTCGACTCCATCCCGGCCATCTTCGGCATCACGACCGACCCCTTCATCGTCTTCACGTCGAACATCTTCGCCATCCTGGGCCTGCGCTCGCTGTTCTTCGCGCTGGCGTGGATGATGGCGCGCTTCAAGTATCTCAAGCCCGCGGTCATCTTCGTGCTCGCCTTCGTGGGGCTCAAGATGCTCCTGTCGCACCAGGTCCACATGCCCGTCGAGGTCTCCTTGGGCGTCATCCTCGCGTCGCTCGTGATCGGCGTGATCACGTCTTTGATGCTGACCCGCGGCGAAGAGCGGCCGGTCTCCCCGACCGAGGACGACTAGCGTCCCAGCGCGGCGTGGCCGCCGCGCGCCGGGGTGAGGACCAGGACCGGGCAGGGCGCCCGGCGCAGGATCTCCTGGACGGTGTGCCCGAAGAACAGGCGCTCGCGCACCAGGCTCTTGACCCCCGCCAGCACGAGCAGGTCGTATTTCCCGGCCGAGGCCTCGCGCAGGATGGCGTCGACGTGACCGTCGCCCGCGACGGTCTTCTGCTCGATGCGCAGCGTCGCGGCGGCGGTCTTGGCGGCGTGCTCCGAGAGCGCGGTGGCGACCATCGGCGCCATCCCGCCGTCCTCGGTCGGGTCCGGGAGGAGGAGCGAGAACGGGTTCCAGCTCGAGCGGCGGCCGCGCTCCGCGTGGAGCACGGTGACCGAAGCCTCCGGGACGCTCTCGGCGTAGAGCGAGGCGAACTCGAGGACGAAGGGAAAGAGAGGGTCGCCCTTGGTGGGCAGCAGGAGCTTCGAGAAGGGGCCCGGCGGCACGCCGAGGCCCGCGCGGTAGACGGCGACGTGGCAGGGGCTGCCGGCCACGACCTCGGCGAGGAAGGCGCCGCCCAGGGGGTCCTCGGCCCGGTGCGTGCCGACGAAGATGAGGTCGTAGCCCTTCTCCGACTCGGCGAGCACGGCCTCCGCGCACGACGGGCGTGTCACGATGCGGGGCTCGAGGCGCAGGCCGAAGGACTCGGCGCGGCGCGCCAGGGCCGCCGCCGCGGCCTGATAGTCCATCGACAGCGGGTCCCAGCCGAGGGTGCGCAGCAAAGACTCCTTCATCGACTTGCCGGGCTCGCGCACCATGTAGGCCGAGAGGTCCAGGCGTTTGGCCGCGGCGAGCGGCCCCAGGAAGGAGAGGAGGCCCGCGGCGCTGGGCCCGCCCGCGGTGGGCAGGAGGGCCTTCAAGTCCCCCTTGCGGAACACGGAGCGCGCCTCGCGCGCGGTGGACTCGAGGCGCTCGGCCTCGTCGGCCGAGAGCGGGATGAAGCGGGCCAGCGCACGCAAGAGCGGCGGCGTCATCAAGGTGGTGATGACCGCCATCATCACGATGATGGAGTAGAGCTGGTTCGACACGATGCCGGCGGAGAGGCCCAAGAGGGCCAGCACGAGCTCCATCGCGCCGCGGGCGTTCATCCCGACGCCGAGCGCCGCGGACTCGGCGCGCGAGAAGCCGCCCAGGCGCCCGCCCACGTAGCCGCCGAACAGCTTGCCGGCGACGGCGACGCTCAGGACGATGAGCAGGATGTCCCATTCCTGGAGGGCGTGGAGGTTGAGCTTGAGGCCGGCGAAGCTGAAGAAGACGGGGGTGAAGACCCCGAAGGCCAGGCCTTCGAGGGCCTCGCGGTCCTCCGCGTCGAAGCGGGCGGCCTGGCCGAGGAGGATGCCGGCGACGAAGGCCCCGTAGACGGCGTGGATGCCGATCCACTGCGTCGCCGCCGCGCAGGCGAGCGTGACGAGGAGGGCCAGCGTCAGGCGGCGGTGGGGCTGGCGCAGGCGGGCGTCCACCAGGCGCATCAGGCGCACGACGACCGGGCGGCCGACGAACCAGGCCAGGGCCAAGAAGAGCAGGGTCACCGCCAGCGAGCGCCCGGCCGTCACCAGGTCGCCCGAGCCGTGGCGGGCCATGTCGAGCACCACCGAGAGGATGACCCAGCCGATGAGGTCTTCGACGAGAGCCGCTCCCAGCGCGGTGATGGCGAAGTTGCGCTTCATCATCCCGAGGTCGATGAGGATCTTGGCCAGCACCGGGATGGCGGTGATGGACATCGCCGTGCCCATGAAGACGCCCAGGATGGTCCGGTCCTTGAGCGGCCCCATCAGATGGGAGGGGAGGAACTTGGCCAGCCACCAGCCGGCGGCGAAGGTGACGAGGAAGCCGAACGCCGTCACCTTGAAGGCCGAGCTCCCCAGCTTGCGCACGACCCGGACGTCGACCTCGAGGCCGACGATGACGAGGAGGAAGATCATCCCAAGCCAGCTGGCGAGCTCGAGGAGGTGGAAGGAGAGCTGGTCGGGCGGGAAGAGCGCTCCCTCGAGGCCGGGCGCCCAGACGCCGAGGACCGAGGGGCCCAGCAGCATCCCTCCGAGGAGCTCGCCTAAGACGGGCGGCTGGCCCAGGCGCTGGCTGAGCTCCCCCAGCAGGCGCGCCGTGAGCAGGATGACCCCGAACTGCACCAGGAAGAGCAGGACGGCGTGCTCGGGGATGGCGGCGATGACCGGCATGGCCGTTAGGTTAGGAAATCAGCGGGCGGCGATGTCGGCGTAGACGGCGGCGGGCGCCTCGGGGGAGCGCTCGGAGGAGACCCGGCGGACGAACTCCCAGGCGTCGGCGAGGCGTCCCGTGCGCTGCGCGAGCTCCCAGGCGGCTCCGGCCATCGCGCCTTTGAAGTGGAAGCCGGCGTCGACCGCCTTGCCGGCGGCCAAATCCCGCGCCCAGGCCCGCCCGGACGCGAACGCGCCCAAGACGTTCTCGGTGATGAAGGGGATCTTCCCGGCGTGGAGGGCGTCCAGGCCCACCAGCTCGATGCCGCGCAAAAGCTCCACGGCGACCGGGGGGGCCTCGACGCCGAAGCGCCGGGTGACATGGCCCTCGAACTGCAGGCGGTGCGTGTACTCGTGGGCGAAGAGGGCGCGGTAGTGGGACTCCTCGTCGGGGAGCGTCTTCGGGTCGCGGCGCGTCAGCTCGATCGAGAGGTCCGGGCGGGCCACCCCGTCGGGATAGGAGAACATCACGCCGAACTCGTTGAAGAGGCGCTTCCAGAGGTTGGCGGTCACGAACTTGGTCCGCTGCACGGCGTCCTCGCGCTCGGCGCCCGTGAGGTTGCGGCCCGCGAGGCGTTCGGCGGCGAGCGCGGCTTCCTCGGCGAAGGCGGGCCCGAAGCGCTCCATCGTCTGCGAGGCTTCGGCGGCCTTCGCCGGGTTCGCCGTTGTCGCCCTCTCCCGCCTTTGCGGGAGAGGGTAGGGTGAGGGCCCCCTCACCCCGGCCCTCTCCCCAACGGGGGAGAGGGAGACCGGCGTCGGCAGGGCGGCGGTCGGCAGAGCCGGGTTCGAAAGGAGGGGGGACAGGGCGGGGGCGCGCAGGGCCCCCGCGAGCGGGGCGACCGGGACGGCCGGGACGACGGGGACGGCCCGCGCCCGCAGCTGAGCGGAGGCGGTCAGGGCGGCTAGGATCCAGACGGGCAGCGCCATCCCCTGATGATAGGGGTCCTTCCCGACGGGGGGGAGGGCCTAGGGACCCAGAGGGGCCTGGTACAATTGCCGGATGCACCGCTGGGCGCGCTCGGCTCCCTACGACCTGGCCCTAATCGCCGGCCCGCCGGCCCTGGCGGCCCTGGCGGTCTGGGGCCTGCCTGCCTTGCGCGCGCCCGACGTCCCGGCCTGGGGCTGGCTGGTCCTGGTCGTCGGGGTGGACGTGGCCCATGTCTGGTCCACGCTGTGGCGCACCTATCTGGTCCCGGAGGAGCTCGCCCGCCGGCCCGGCCTCTACGCCGTCGTCCCTTTCACCTGCTGGGCGGCGGGGGCGCTCCTCTACCGCGCGGGGGGCCCGGGCCTGTTCTGGCGGGTCCTCGCCTACCTCGCGGTCTTCCATTTCGTCCGCCAGCAGTGGGGGTTCTTGCGCCTCTATCAGAGCTACGAGGGCCGCGCGTCGCGGCTCGACGACGCTCTCGACCGCGCGGCGCTCTACGGCGGGATGCTCTACCCGCTCGTCTACTGGCACGCGTCCCTGCCGCGGCCTTTCGAGTGGTTCGTGCCGGGAGACTTCGCCGCGCTCCCCGCGGCGCTGTCGGCGCCGGCGGCGTCGCTCTACGCCGTCGTGCTCGCGGTCTGGGTCCTGCGCCAGGCCGTGCGCGCGCGGCGGGAGAGCCTCCACCCTGGGCGGCTCCTCGTCGTCGTAGGCACGGCGGCCGCGTGGTGGACCGGCATCGTCGCCTTCGAGTCGGACGTCGCCTTCACCTTGACGAACGTGCTGGCCCACGGCGTCCCGTACTTCGCGCTGCTCTGGCTCACGGCGCCGCGTCCGCGCCGCGCCGCCGCCCTTCCGGCGGCCGCTTGGGCCGCCGTGTTCCTGCTCGTGCCGCTGGCGTTCGCCTACGGCGAAGAGGGCCTGTGGGACTGGGCCGTCTGGCGCGAGCACGCGGGCCTCTTCTTCGGCTGGACGGGGCGCGCCGAGCCGGACCTAGGTCCCGCGGCGCTGGCCCTGCTCGTGCCGCTCTTGGCCCTGCCCCAATCCACCCATTACGTGCTCGACGCCTATATCTGGCGCTTGGACGGTTCGGACCCGGCGTTGGCCCGAGCGTTGCGTGGCACTTCTGTGCCGTAAGGAGGTTCCCGCCATGGCCAAAGGCCCCAAGCACGTCGTCGCGAACATCAAGAAGACGCTCCTCAAGCGTCTGTTGCCCATCCGCGTCGAGTTTCCCATCGAGGGCGAGACGCTCGTCAGCCCCGACTACACCTTCCGCGTCATGGCGCCCGAGGCGGCCGTCACCGTCGACATCTGCATCAATCAGGGCGACTGGCTCCCCTGCCGCGAGGCCGTCGGGCTCTGGTGGCACGATTGGAACACCCTGGAGAACGGCGAGTACGAGGTCGTGGCCCGCGCGCGCCAGCAGGACGGCACCGTGACGGTGTCCGAGCCGCGCATCTTCTTCGTCAAGCGGCCTTAACCGTCCGCCTTGCTAAGATGAGGCCGTGAAAGGCCTCGTCTTGGCGCTCGACCAGGGTACGACCGGCACCCGGGCGCTCGTCTACGGCCCGGGCGGCCGGCTCGTCGCCTCGGCCTACCGCGAATTCACGCAGCACTTCCCGCGCCCCGGCTGGGTCGAGCATGACGCCGCCGAGATCTGGCGCTCCGCCCAGACGGTCATCAAGGCCGCGCTCGCGGGGCTCGACGCGCGCCGCGTCGCCGCGGTCGGCGTCACGAACCAGCGCGAGACCACGGTCGTCTGGGACCGGCAGGGGCGCCCGCTCGCGCGGGCCGTCGTCTGGCAGGACCGGCGGACGGCGGCGGCCTGCGCGCGCCTTAAGGCGCGCGGGCTCGAGGCGGCGGTGCGCCGCAAGACGGGACTCCTCCTCGACCCCTACTTCTCGGCCACCAAGCTCCGCTGGCTCTTAGACGAGACGCCCGGCCTGCGCTCCGGCGCGCGGCGCGGCGACGCGCTGTTCGGGACGGTCGACTCGTGGCTGTTGTGGAACCTGACAGGCGGGCGCGCGCACGCGACCGACCTCACGAACGCCTCGCGGACCTTGCTCTTCGACATCGGCCGCGGGCGCTGGGATGCGGGGCTCTTGGATCTCTTCGGCGTGCCGGCCGCGATGCTCCCCGAGGCGCTCCCCTCGGGCGGGCGTTTCGGCTTGACAGCCGGCGGCGTCTTGCCGGCGGGCATCCCTATCACGGCCATGCTCGGCGACCAGCAGGCCGCGCTCTACGGCCAATCCTGCTACGGGCCCGGCCAGGTCAAGAACACCTACGGCACCGGCTGCTTCGTGGTCGCGAACCTGGGCCCGAGAAGGCGCCCGCCGCCGTCGGGCCTGCTCGAGACCTTGGCCTGCGGGGCGCGCGGCGAGAAGACGTACGCGCTCGAGGGCTCCGTGTTCGCCGCGGGGGCGGCCGTGCAGTGGCTGCGCGACGGGTTGGGGATCATCGCGTCGGCCGCCGACAGCGAGCGCCTCGCGCGCAGCGTGCCGGACTCGGCCGGCGTCACGCTCGTGCCCGCCTTCGCGGGTCTCGGCGCGCCGCACTGGCGCCCCGACGTGCGCGGCGCGGTCTTCGGTCTCACGCGCGGCACGACGCGCGCGCACCTGGCGCGCGCGACGCTCGAGGCCGTCGCCCATCAGACCGCCGACGTCGTTTCGGCGATGGGCGGGGTCAAGGTCCTCAAGGCCGACGGCGGCGCGACCGCCAACGCCTTCCTCATGCAGCTGCAGGCGGACCTCCTGGGCGTGCCCGTGCTGGCCGCGGCGTCGGCCGAGTCGACCGCCTGGGGGGCCGCCAAGCTGGCCGGCCGCGCCGCGGGGCTCTGGGGCGCGGAGGCCGACGCCGGGCGGCGGTCCCGCGAGTTCAAGCCGCGCATGCCGCGGGCCCGGGCCCGCGCGATGCGGGACTCCTGGAAGGCGGCCCTAGCCGTCCTGCTGCGCCAGTAGTTGGTGTCAGTGTTTCGGAAGTTTCGGAAGTAGGGGAATTCCGAAAGTTCCGAAACACTGACACCGGTCTTTCTAGCCCTTCTTGTAGATGGTGACCGTCGGCGAGGTGTACGCCGGCGTCCAGCCGGGCCGGACGAACCCCTTGGGCAGGTAGTCTCTCTCGAAGGCGCCCACCCACACGTAGTCGGGCTCCGGCAGGGCCGGGGACGCATCCACCCAGAGCGCCTTCACGCGCTCCATCGGGCTCAGGAAGAACACGAGGAATTTGACCGACCCGCGCTCGAGCGTGCCGCGCGCGAGGCCGCCGGCGACGAGCTCGCGCCGGTCGCCGCGGTCGTCGTTGTACACGCACTCGCGCGTGAAGCGCTCGCGGTCGACGCCGAAGAACTCGAGCGCCCCCGCGAGCCGCGCGGCGTTCTCGGCGGTCGGGATGTCCGAGACGATGGGCAGCGCGAAGGCGAGCGAGGTCTTCGAGCGCGTGAACACCGGCACGAGCCCGACGACCTCGGGGTTCAAGGCCAGCACGACGCTCTCGGGCGCGGCGTTGGCCTTGAGCCAGCGCAGGGCCTCGTCGTGGCCGCGCGGGAGGCCCTGGAAGGGGTAGTGGATGGCCGCGTAGGCCAGGCCCTGCAGGCAGGCGACGCCGGCGGCGAGGACGGCCGCGGCCAGCCAGGGCGCGCGGGGGGCGGTCCAGCGGTGCGGCAGGAGCGCGAAGAGGTAGAGCGCCGCGTAGATGTTCCCGAAGTACTTCCAGTGCTCGGGCTGGAGCCGGAAGCCGGTGACGAGCTCCAGGTTCACCATCAAGAACGTCCCGAAGGAGAGGCAGCCCAAGAAGAGCTGCATCGGCGTGCGCGCGCGCCACGCGGCGTGCAGGAACAGCGCGAGGTAGGGCAGCGACCAGAGGTCGAACTGGCGGCTGAACGGGATGCCGTTGCGCATCAGGAGGTCCGGGTCGGTCGGCATGTTGGCGAGCACGAGAGGCAGGCCGCCGACGCCCGCGGCGAGGAACACCGCCGCCTCGTGCCAGGGCGGGAGGCGAGACCGCAACCCGCGCGCCGCGGCGAAGGCGCCCGCCGCGATGACGTGCGTGGTCCAGACGTCCAGGCGCACGTAGGGCAGGAGCGCCCCCAGGAGGGCCGCCCCGGCGGTGGCCCAGGGCCGGCGGCGCTCGGCGGCGGCGGTCGCCGCCAGCGCGGCCGCAAAGGAGAAGGCGTAGGTGACCCCGGGGCGGGGGATGCGCAGCACGCCCTCGGTCCGGCCGAAGCTCAGGAGCGTCCAGACGTCCTTGGCGAGGACCGTCAGCGGCGGCCCGCGCCAGGACAGCGCCCCGACGAAAAGGAGGGTCAGCACGTAGCTGAAGCAGACGACGAAGGCGGCCGCGAAGAGGGCCGCGGCCTCCGGGACGCCGGCCCGGCGGGCGATGAGGAAGACGAGCACGAACCAGGACAGGCAGGAGAGCCAGCGCGCCGCGAGCCAGGTCGCGTTCATGTCTCCCGTGACCCGGTGGAGGGCGCCGAGCACCAGGTAGGTGAAGCCGTCGTTCAAGGTCTGCCGGAGCCCGGAGCGTTCCTTGACGTAGGAGATCGGAAGAGC
>SCTT01000225.1 GCA_004322435.1 bacterium | reverse complement strand
GGCGACCGCTTGACGGAACGTCGGCGGCGGGCTGTTCATCAGCAGAAACCCCCGCGCCCCGGCGCGGACTACCTCCCGAGACAAGCCTCGGTCCGAGCGCGCCATGACGATGACGCGGGTCTGCTGCGACGCGCGCCTCAAACTGGGCAGAGCGGCCCTGCCTCCGAATCCGGGGAAATTCACATCGAGCACGACGATGGACGGCCTTAACGCGCGGGTCTGCCGCGCCAGATCGCGGCCGTCGAGCGCCGCCCCGACCACGGCGAACCGGCCGTCCTGCTGCAGGGCCGAGACCATGCCTTCGACGAACAGCGGGTCCTCGTGCGCGAGCAGGACCCGGATCGGGGACGCGGCCGGGGGCCTCATGCCTGTGAGTCCCCGAAACTCGAACGATGTTACAGGGGCAACGCCGGACGCCGGTCTGATGGGCGTGGTCCGATTCCTAGGCCGGAGGTTGGCCGGACGGTTCATCCGAAGGATGCGCGGCCCCGGCCGGTTTCACCGGCTCGCTCTCCTGCCGATGGGGCTCCGGCCGCGCAAGAGCTTCGAGGCGCGCCCGAGCCGCCCGGCGGCCCAGCTTCCGGGCGGCCACGAGCGCCGCTTTGGAGCGGTCTCTCGGCTTTGACCGGCCCGTCTCCCACGCCGAAACGGCCCCGGCGCTCGCTCCGAGCAAAGCCGCGAACGCCTCGCGCGAGAGGCCGAGGCGCCGCCGCTGCGCGCGGATGAGCCGCGGGCTGAGCCGGGCGCGTTCGACCTCTTCCCGCGGGGCCGAGGGCGGAGTCCTCAGGCGCTCCGCCAGGTCCGACTTGAGGACGGCGATCTCGCGTTCCAGCCGCAGGCTGGTCCTCTTCTGCCCCGCCGCCGCCCGCTTCAACCGGGCGACCTCGCGATGAAGCGGGAGGAGAAGCGCCCGTTGGGAGCGGCGCGCGAGGCGGTCGATTTCCTGGCGGAGGATTTTGGAGAGGTCGGCCATGGCTCAACGAGTAATACGCGCCTAGGATATCCCAGGTAGCCTGTTGAAGCTCATTTTACCCCTTTGCCGCAACCGCCCTCGTCACTTTCGGGACCGTCCTGAGGCCTACTCCGCTCGGCGGGGTAGGCGGCGAACGCGACGGCGGCGATGGCCGCAGCGAAGGCGACGCAGATAAAGACGAGTTCACCCATGCTCACTCTCCGTGACGTCGGCTATGAGTGCGTCGTGGAGGTCCAAGCGTTACATGGTCATTGCGCAAACAGGCCCTCCACGTAGTTCACGATGCGGCCGATCTCCCCGGCCGCCAAAACCCGGCTCCAATGCGGCATGCGCTGCATGGGCCGGCCGTCGACGACGACGGCCCGCATCCCGCCGTCCCGCGCGATGGCGGCCAGCGGCTTGCCGGTGATGCCCTGGCCGCGCGCCCCATGGCAGACGGCGCAGTTGAGCCGAAACAGCTCTTCGCCTCCTCTCTTGGAGTCCTCGGGCGTGGGGCCGCCGTCGGCCCGGAGGTCCGTCACCCCTATGGTCCGCGCCAGTTCCGCGACGGACGAAGCGGGCGCGGCCTCCGCCAGCGCCCTTGAAGGCGCCGCGTCGGGCCGATAGGCGTAGCGCACCGCTCCCGCCGGCACGGCCGCATCGCCGGGGAGCGCGGTGAACGCCCTGTTGCCTTGCCCCCCGATGTTGACGTAGACCTTCCCCGCGGCGATGGGCGCGACTCCATGAGGGCCATGCGAGCGGCCCACGAACAGGATGCCGTCCCCGTCCTCATCTTTTGAGTTCACGCCGTAAGCGAGCTCTCCGGTCTGGTAGTTCTCAGCCATCTGGAGCCCGGACACGTCCACCGCCTGCACCCAATGGCGGACGAACCGCTCGAGGTGCGCCCTCGCCGCGTCCGGCTTGAGGGCGAAGGTCATCTCGCGCAGCGCCCCGAGGGCCGCGGCGACCTCTTTGGGGGTCAGCGTGACCGTGTCGTCGCCCAGCCGCGTGCGGTAGAGCCCCGACTTCTCATCCCAGAACTTCTCATTGAGCCGCGCGTAGGCCTTGAAGGCGCCTTTGAGGTAGCGGTCGTCCTTGGTCGCCTGCCAGGCCGCCAGCAGCCCGCGGATTCCCCAGAAGTGCGCCGCGCTCAGGTCCGTGCCGCCCATCGGACGCCTTCCCAACGAATAATCGGATGAGAAGGCCCCGTCGCTCCCCTGAACCGCCAGCAGGAAGTCGGCCTGGGCGGTGATGAGCCCCCGCGCGGCGTCCCGGATGGAGCGCTCCGTCGCTTCTTCGCCCGAGAAGCGGTCAAGCGCCGCCTTGGCCGCCACGGTCAAGAGGGCGGCGTCGGCCGTCGCCACCCGGTCCGAGGCGCCCTTGCCGGGAGTCCACTCCGAGGCGAGGACGCCTCCCGTCTTGTGCATGAGCGCGATGTTCTTGAGGAGGGCCGACGCCAGCCCCAGGGCCACGCGCCCGGTCTCTTTCTCCACGACGCCGCCGTCGACCGGCGGGTTGTGCGTGAAGGCGCGCTCGAAGCGCCGGCTCAAGCTCCAGTATTCGGCGCTCAACCACAGCCAACTCGCCTGGTCCCATAGCCGGCTGGTCTTGTCCTGGACATGGAAGGACCAGGGCCGCATCGGCAGGTCCCCCAGCAAGGCCAGGTTGGAGCCGATGGCGTGCGGGATGTAGCGCAGTCCCTTCGCCGGGTCGTACTCGAACGGGTCGATGCCGCCGAGATTCCCCTTCTCGTCCGAGAAGAGCGAGGCCTTGGCCTCAAGCAGAGTGTTGAACGACGCCAGGGCCAAGACGATGCCGCGGAAGCCCTCCTCGGCGTCGTTGCCCAAGAGCTTGACCTCGTCCCAGTCCGAGCCGCCCTTGGCGGCGCGCGTGTGGTCCGAGTGCCAGAAATACTGGACCCACATGGCCTGTTTGAGCGCCGCCTGCGCCGTCCCGCCCATGTCGATGGTCCGGTTCATGCTGTCCCGGTTCCAGCGCGTGTTGTAGTAATCGAGGTAGTAGCGCGGCATCCCCCAGCCGCCCTTCTTGCCGCTCTGTGGGTCGTCGAAGTCGTCGTCGGTCACCACCGGCCCGATGAAATGCGGGTCCGCGGAAGCGTAGTTGAGGTAGGTGGGCGCCGCGTCGTCGAAGACGCGCGGCATCCCCGTGCGCTTGTAGAACAGCGGCATGAAGTGGCTCAAGACCACGCCCTTGTTGGCCGGCACGCGTTCGCCGCGGTCGCGCAGCACGCGGTTGCGCTCGTAGAGCTCCCGGGCCTTGAGGGTCCAATAGGGCCCGTGGACCGTGGACACCCCGGCGTGGGCGCGGGTCGTCGCCCATTCCAGGGTGTAGCGCGAGTACCAATAGTTCTCGATGGCCGTCACCCATTGGAACTCCGGCCAATGCGCGACGGGCAGCCCGGCCTCCACGGCGTCGACGTAGAACTCCGTGCCGCTCAGGAACTCCTCGTTGGCCAGGTAGAGATGGTCGTCTGTGACGAAACGCCGGCTGGCGACCTTGCTTTCAAGCGGGGTCCGGTAGGCGGAGAGGTCGGCCTGGGGCGTCCCTTCCTTAATCTCCACCTCGGTGCCGTCCGGGGCGTGCAGGTACGTCTTGGCTCCGACGGGGAGGGCGAGGCTTTCGAGGACGAGCAGCGAGGCCGTCCCGGCGGCGAGGATTCTCTTCATCATGCGGCCTCCGGAAATAGACGGGCGTTTCATTAGAACGTCACCTCCATGGCCAGACGGGTGATGCGCTTCGCGGCGGGCCCCAACTCCGGCTCCTTCACCCGCAGCAACTGGCTGGCGGTGAAGCGGATCTGCGGGTCGGGGCTGAAGGTGATGCTGGGCGCCACGTAGCCGGTGATGCCCCCGGCGAAGGGCGGGCGTTCGATCTCGCGGAAGACGACCTGACCGGGCACGCCGTTGGGGAAGGGGTGGAAGATCTTTCCCGAGTAACGGTCGGTCTCCTGGCGCTTGCCGAGGAAGGTGGCGTCGAGCGCCAGGTAATCCCGGAAGAGCGGCTTCACGAAGGAGAAGAAGAAGTTCGTCGTATCGCCGGGGTCGATGCCCTCGTGCTCGAAGACGAATTGGTGCGTCGCTCCCATGTGCGCCGCGGCGCGCCCCAGGACCGGGTCGAGCGGCCCCCAGTCGCCCGGCAGGAACTGCCGCGAGAAGAACAGCCCCGCCGTGTAGCTCACCGCGCCAAGGCCCGGCTGGAGCACGGCGGGCAGACGTCCGTCGGGGGAGAAGCGGTCGAAGACGCCGTCGGGGCTCGCCGGGAACGGCACCTGGACCATCTTGTCCATGTGGACGCACATGGGCATGTTCAGCATCATCTTGATGATGTTGTAGGTCGGGGTCATCACCGCCCCCCCCATGCAGTCGTCAGCCTGCGGCATAATCATCTGCGTGCCGCGCCCTTCGTTGGCGAAGCGCCGGCGGCTGCTTCCGGTCGGCAGCGTGACGCCGCCCATCATGGCGATGCCCACCGGGAAGTTCCCTTGGTCCTCGATCTTCTTTTTGAGGAAGACGCCGATGTCGCCGACGTCCTGGGTGCCGCCGTCGCCCAAGAGCGTCATCCCGGGCTTGAAGCCCTCGGGATAGGCGACGCCGGCGACCTGGCTGTTCAGGATTGGAACATTGACGCGGAGAGTGAAGCTGTGCAGGAACCGATGGTCTAAGTCGAAGCCGTAGAGGATGTCGAGGTCCTGCAAATTCCGGCGCACGACGCGGTCGGAGAGGTCCACCGGCTCCGCGTTGTTGTCGTCGAAGAAGTCATCGCCGTTGATGCGGGCGAAGCGGCCCGCCAGCCCGATCCGGAAGGCGCCCGGCGGCAAGGTATAGGCGTCGCCCGTGAAGGCCGGCTGG
>SCTT01000224.1 GCA_004322435.1 bacterium | reverse complement strand
TAACGTGGTTAGCCCCGGCTTAACCATCTGGGCCTGAAAAGGGCGGTGCCGCCGCTGGGAATCGCTGTGCTCGCTCGTCTGCGTCCTTACCTGTCCACCGCCTTCGTGCTGCTGCTGATTGTCTATTTCAGCGTGCAGGGCTTCATCGGCCCGGGCGGGTTGCTGCGCCAGACCCAGCGCAGCGCCGCGCTGACCGCCAAGACCCAGGAGCTGGCGGCGCTCAGCGTGCAGCGGCGCGACCTTGAGATTCGCGCCCAACTCCTGCGCGATGAAAGTCTTTCCGCCGATCTGCTGGAGGAAAGGGCGCGCTCCCTGCTAGGCTTCGCTGACCCAAGGGACTATGTCATTCGCCTGAGGCCCTAGCACCGGTTCGCCGGTCCTAAGGTGGGGCGGCGAAACGATCACGGGAGCGACGCATGGCGCGCGGTCAGGCCAGTACGGCCGGTCGGCAAAAGGCCAACGGAACCGGGGCGGCGTCCAAGAAGGCGCCCAACGCGGTCAACAAGGACGAGCTGCTCAAATACTATCGGGAGATGCTCCTGATCCGCCGCTTCGAGGAGCGGGCCGGACAGCTCTACGGCATGGGGCTGATCGGCGGTTTCTGCCACCTCTACATCGGCCAGGAGGCCATCGCGGTCGGCTGTGAAGCCGCCAAGCGGCCGGGCGACCAGATGATCACCGGCTACCGCGACCACGGCCACATGCTGGTCTGCGGCATGGACCCCAAGGAGGTCATGGCCGAGCTGACCGGGCGCTCGGGCGGCTCGTCCAAGGGCAAGGGCGGGTCGATGCACATGTTCTCGACCGAGGCGGCCTTCTACGGCGGCCACGGCATCGTCGGCGCGCAGGTGAGCCTCGGCACCGGCCTGGCGCTGGCCAACGCCTACCGCGGCGACGGCAAGGTCTCCTTCGCCTACTACGGCGACGGCGCGGCCAACCAGGGCCAGGTCTACGAGAGCTTCAACATGGCCCAGGTCTGGAAGCTGCCGGTCATCTACTGCATCGAGAACAACGAGTACGCGATGGGCACCGCCATCGACCGTTCGTCCTCCGAGACCAAGCTCTACAAGCGCGGCATCTCGTTCAACATCCCCGGCGAGGAAGTCGACGGGATGGACGTGCTGGCCGTGAAGGCCGCCGCGGAGCGCGCCTGCGAGCACTGCCGGGCGGGCAAGGGCCCCTACATCCTGGAGCTCAAGACCTACCGCTACCGCGGCCACTCCATGAGCGACCCGGCCAAGTACCGGACGCGCGAGGAGGTCGACGAGGTCCGCAAGACCCGCGACCCGATCGACTTCGTCGAGGAGCTGCTCGAGAAGCACGGCTGGGCCGACGAAGCGGCGCTGAAGGCGATCGACGCCGACGTGAAACGGATCGTCGCCGAGGCCGCGGAATTCGCCCGCACCTCGCCGGAGCCGGACCCGTCCGAACTCTACACTGACGTCTATACCGTGGCGGCAGAGGGGGCCTGAGCCGTGACCGACATCCTGATGCCGGCGCTCTCGCCCACGATGGAAGAGGGCACGCTCGCCAAGTGGCACGTGAAGGTGGGGGACAAGATCTCCTCCGGCGACGTGATCGCGGAAATCGAGACCGACAAGGCCACCATGGAGGTGGAGGCCGTCGACGAGGGCGA
>SCTT01000223.1 GCA_004322435.1 bacterium | reverse complement strand
TGTGCTCTTCCGATCTTAGTGTCAACCTCGGTCCGAAGTGCCTAGATAGTATCAACCCCTCAACGCCTTACGCCATAGCGACGAAACGACCAACTCGCCCGCCGCGGCCTCCGGCACCCAGCGCCCGCCCGCGGGGGTGCGGGACGGGGGGGCGGCCTCCCGGACGGCGACCGTGATGCGGTGGTGCGTGATGGAGTGGGTGACCCGGCGCAGAAGGGCGCCCGGCTCGGCGGAGGGCAGGTGGCGCGCCTCGGGGAGGCCCCAGTGCCCGGGCAGGAACCGCTCGTCGTCGGCGCGCTTCCACAGCAGGACCTTCCCCGCCCGACGGGTCAGCAAGGCGGTCCAGGCCAGCGGCACCGCGGCTTTGCGCGCGGCGGCCATCGGGAGGCGGTGTTGCAGCCCTTTGGCCTTGGCGGCGCACGCTCCCGCCAGAGGGCAGCGCGAGCATTCGGGGCCCGCCGGGTGGCAGACCGTCGCCCCCAGCTCCATGAGAGCCTGGTTCCAGTCTCCGGGTCGGCCCGGGTCCACGAGGCGCCCGGCGGTCTCCCACGCCCAGGTTTGGAACGCCGGCGCCTTCGGGTCCCCGCGCCGGGCGAACAGCCGGGCGAAGACCCGGTTGACGTTTCCGTCCACGAGCGGCTCCCGCCGTCCGAAGGCGATGGAGGAGACGGCGCCCGCGGTGTAGCGGCCCACGCCGGGCAGCCCCCGCAAACCGTCGGCCGTGTCCGGGAAGCGGCCGCCGTGGTCTTGGGCGACCTTCCGCGCGGCGGCGAGGAGGTTTCGCGCGCGAGAGTAGTAGCCGAGGCCGGCCCACAGGCGCATGACCTCGGCGTCCTTGGCCCCGGCCAGAGCGCGCACGTCGGGGAAGCGCTTCAGGAAGCGTTCGTAGTACGGGATGACCGCGGCCACGGTCGTCTGCTGGAGCATGACCTCCGAGAGCCAGACGCGGTAGGGGTCCGAGGAGCGGCGCCAGGGCAGCGCGCGCTTGTGGGCGTCGTACCAGGAGAGGAGGCGGCGGCTTAGGTCCCTCTCCCGCCGTTGCGGGAGAGGGTAGGGTGAGGGCGTTTCACTCATAGCGCAGGGCCTCGACGGGGTCGAGGCGCGACGCTTGATAGGCGGGATAGAGGGCGAACAGGAGCGCCGTGCCGGCGGAGATGGCCAAGGTCGCCGGGAAGTGCCACCACAAGAGCGCCGCGATGGTCTCCGGCCCGTCGTCGGTGAGGTACTTGATGCCGGTCAGGCCCATCGCGATGCCGGCGATGCCGCCGAGGATCCCTAAGAGGCCCGCCTCGGTCAAGAACTGCGCGAGGATGTCGGCGCGGGTGGCGCCCAGCGCGCGGCGCACGCCGATCTCGCGGATGCGCGAGAAGATGGTGGCCAAGGTGACGTTCATGATGCCGACGCCGCCGGCGAGGATGGCGACGATGCCCACGGCCAGCACGGCCACCGCGTACTTGCGCATGTTCTCGAGCATGTTCTGCACCGTCTCGCGGAAGTCCGAGACCTCGTAGTCGGTCACGCCGCGGTGGCGGCCGGAAAGCAGGGCCTCGATGCGGCGCCGGGCGCGCGGCACGGTGTCGATGTTCCCGGTGTCGACGATGATCTCGTCGACGGCGTCGTAGGCCTTCGTCTCGCTCGAGCCGGCCAGGTAGCGCTGGGCGGTGGTCAGCGGGACGAGGATGTTTCCGCCGCTGCGGAAGAACCAGCGCGGGTCCTTGTCCTTGGGCGGGTTCTTGAGGATGCCGACGATGGTGTAGACCCCGTCGCCGAGCGTGACGGTCTTGCCGAGGAGGTCGGCGCGCTTGACGTGCAGGTCGAAGCCTTCGTCCTTCCACCAGCGCGCCCAGAAGGGCTTCTTGCCCGCCCAGCCGCCGGGCTCGAGCGCGATGGCGACGCGGGCGGCCGTCTCGACGTCGTAGTCGTCGAAGAAGCGCCCGCGCATCTGGTAGACCCAGCCGCGCCGGCGCCATTCGGGCGTCACGCCCTCGACCTGGACGCTCTCGGAGAACGTCCCGTCCTTGAGGTCGGCCCAGGTGCGCATGATGGGGGAGACCATGTAGAGCCAGGGCATCGCCTCGACGATGGCCTCGGCGTCGGAGGTGGTCAGCCCCTTCGAGAGCGCGGCGGCCGTCACCGTGCCGGGGACCTGCTTTTTCTGGATGTCCATGCGGCCGGGGCCCGAGATCTCGAAGGCCTTCGTCCGGCGCTCGTACATGTAGTTGATGTTCGCGAAGGTGTAGAGGATGGCGGCGACGCCGAAAGCGATCGACGAGAAGCTCAGGAAGGAGCGGGTCTTGTGCGACCAGATCTCGACGAAGCCCGTGCGGACCGACTCTCCCAGGTTCAAGAGGGCCTCGCGGGCTTCTCGTCGGCGACCACCGAGCCGTCCTTGATGCGCAGGATGCGGTCGGCCTGCGCTGCGATGGCGGGGTCGTGGGTCACGAGGAGCAAGGTCATCCCTTCCTTGTGGAGCTCGCGGAAGAGGGTCAGGATCTCGACGGACGTCTTCGAGTCCAGGTTCCCCGTCGGCTCGTCGGCCAACAGGAGCTTCGGGCGGTTCGCCAGCGCGCGGGCGATGCCGACGCGCTGGCGCTCGCCGCCGGAGAGCTCGAGGGGGGTGCGGTGCTCCTTGCCGGCCAGGCCCACGCGCTTGAGGAGCTCCTTGGCGCGCTCGCGGCGCTCGACGCGCCCGAGGCCGGCGTAGCCCATCGGCAGGCAGACGTTCTGCAGAGCGGTCATGCGTGGGAGCAGGTTGAAGGCCTGGAACACGAAGCCCAGCTTGTCGCGGCGCACGTGCGTGCGCTCGGCGTCGGAGAGGTCCTGGACCGGGCTCCCGTCGAGGACGTAGGCGCCGCGGGTGGGCTGGTCCATGAGGCCGAGGATGTTGAGCAAGGTGGACTTGCCGCAGCCCGAGGGGCCCATGATGGCCGCGAACTGGCCGTCGGGGATGGCAAACGAGATGCCGTTCAAGGCCTGGTAGCCCCCGGCGTCGCCGTAGACCTTGACCACCCCTTCGATGGAGACCATCGCCACGCTCAGCCCATCCGGATCCGGCGTCCGCCCCGGCGGCCCGCGCGGCCCTGGGCGGGCTGTTCCCCGGCGCCGCCCATGCCGCGCGCCTCGGCGGCCTTGCGCAGCTCTTCGGCCGGCGCGGCCTCGAAGTCCACGGGCTTTTCGGTGAGGACCTTCTCGCCCTCCTTGAGGCCGTCCAAGAGCTCGATCTCCATCTCGGTGCGCATGCCGGTCTTGACGATGACCTGCTTGGCCTTCCCGTCTTTGGTCGGGGGCTTGAGATAGGCCACCTCGGCGCCCTTCTCCTCGAAGAGGCCGGTCAGCGGGAGGCGCAGGGCCCCGGCCCGCTTCTCGAGCACCGCGTCGACGCGCGCGGTCATGCCGGTGCGCAGCCGCGGGTCGGGCTTGGCCAGGGCCACCTCCACGCGGAAGATCTTGCCGCCGCGCTGCTCGCGCTCGGCCTGCGGGGAGATGACAGAGACGACCGCGGGGAAGACGGCCCCGGGGATGGAGTCCACGACGACCTCGACGGCCATCCCCTCCTTGAGCTTGAGCACGTCCATCTCGTTGATGCGCAGCTTGACCACGACCTGGCGCATGTCGGCCAAGGTCATCAGGTAGGTGGGGTTCTGGGACTCGAAGAGGCCGGTCACGTAGGCCCCGCTCTCGATGAACTCGACGGCCGAGTTGTTCGAGCCGGACTTCACGTAGGCCAGCACGACCCCGTCGATGGGCGCGGTCACCTCGGAGGGGAGGAACTTCTCGGCGCCGGTCTTGCCGGGCTGGATGACGGCCAGCTTCTGCCCGGCCCGCACGCGGTCGCCCTCCTTGACCGTGAGCTCCACGACGCGGCCCGAGACCTTCGAGGCGATGTCGATGGTGTTCTTGGCGGCCAGGTCCCCGAGCTCCCGGAAGCGCGTCTCCAAATCGCCCTTCGAGACCTCGACGTCGGTCTCCTCGGCGGCGGGGCCGCCGGCCTTCTTGCCGGCCGCCTTCTTCTTCCAGGCCCACCAGCCGCCGCCCCCCAGGGCGACGGCGACGACGGCGGCGGTCACGACCTTGGCGCGGCGGCTCATCGCCATATGGGCTCCCCGACGGCCCGCTTCCAGCGGGCCGTGTTGATCTTGACGTCGTGGAGCGCCTGCATGCGCTCCACCTGGGCGTTCACGAAGTCGGACTGGGCCTGCGAGAGGCGGATGACGTCCGCCGAGCCCTCGCTGTACTCCTGCTTGACCAGCTCCAGGTTCTGCCGGGAGATGTCCTCCTTGCGCGAGGCGATCTCGTGGGAGCGCAGCGCGCGGGAGAGCTCGATGTGCGACTGGTAGACCTCTTCGCGCACGGCCCGCCGCTGGGCCTCGAGGGTCTGGCGGGCCCGGCGCAGGTCGGTCGCGGAGGCGCGCACGTCCTGGACCTGCGAATAGAGGTTGAAGGAGCCGGGAAGGGCGAGCTTCAGCGCGAAGCCGTACACCGACGTGCCGGCTCCGAAGGGCAGGGAGGCCTTGCCGTAGTCGCCGTTCCAGGCGTGGGAGCCGTCGAAGTCGAGGGCGAGCGTCGGGCCCGCGGCGATCTTGGCCAGGCGGTCGGAGGTCTCGGCCTGGGCGAGCTCGCGGCGGGCGCGCACGAGCTCCGGCCGGCGTTCGCTGGCCTGGCGCAGGCCCGCGTCCAAGAGCGGCGGCTGGGTGGTCCCGAGCGTCAGGTCGGCGTCGAGCGCGGCCGGGGCGCCCTCGTCGGAGCCGACCGAGATGTTGAAGCGGAACAGGGCCAGCCGCCGGCTCGCCTCGTCCCCTTCGACCCGCAGCTCGGCCGAGCGCCAGTCGGTCTCGGTCTTGAGCAGGTCCGAGAGGCTCTTCATCCCGTGCTTGTAGCGGTCCTGGGTCAGGTCGTACTGCTCGACCTGGATGGCGAGGTTCTGGCGGGACACCTCGACGACGCGCTCGCGCAAAAACAGCCCCCAGTAGGCGCGCAGCGCGTCGAGCGCCTCGGTCTGGAGGGCGGCTTCGAGGGAGTCCGCCGCCATCTCCCGGGACAGCTCCGCGCTGCGGGCCGAGAGCAGGTCCTGGAAGCTGTTGAAGAGGTTCCAGGATACCCCGGGCGTGAGGCTCAGGTCGTTGGCCCCCGCGCGCCAGGCGTCGAAGCGGAACAGGCCGCGCGGGCCGAGCTTGGCCGGCGTCGCCCGGGCGGTGAAAGAGAGGGCGGGGGCGAAGGCGCGCGCCCACTTGGCCTTGGCCCGGGCCGCGGCGCCGTCCCGCGAGGCCTCCGCCGAGACCGCCTCGGGGGACAGGGCCAGCGAGGCGCGGACGTAGTCGGCGGGGGTCCAGCGGGAGGGGGACCCGGACGCGGCCACGACTTCGGCGCCCGCCGGGAGGGCCAGGAGGAGGGTCAGGGCCGCCGCGCAGGCGGCCATCGCTATTCCTGGACGGCCAGGTTGACGACGACCTGGCGGACGCCGGCCACGCGGCGGACGAGGTCGGTGATGCGCTGCTTCGAGTCGCGGCTCTCGACCATCCCGGAGAGGGTGACGATGCGCATGTGGGTGTTGAGGTCCAGGTAGCGGATGTCGAGCTCGGGGTGCCCGTCGAGGACGGCCTTGACGCGCGCGGTGATGGCGGGGTCGGCCAGCTCGGCGGCCGTCAGGCGCGCGCGGCAGGCGGAGGCTCCGGGCAGGGCCAGGAGCAGGGCGAGGAGGGCGGTCCGGGGGCGGATGGTTGAGGGCATCGTCGGCGCATTGTACAATTTGAGCGCCTTCCTATGAAGCTGCTCCTGGCCACCGGAAACGACCATAAGGCGCGCGAGATCGCGGCGCTGTTGGCGCGCACGCGCCTGGAGCTGGCGACCCTCAAGGACTTCCCCGCCGTGCCCGCCGTGGTCGAGGACGGGCGGACGTTGATGGAGAACGCGGTCAAGAAGGCGGTGGAGCCCGCGCTGGCCACCGGCCTGTGGACGCTGGCCGACGACACCGGGCTCGAGGTGGAGGCCCTGGACGGGCGCCCCGGGGTCTATTCCGCGCGCTACGCGGGTCCCGGCTGCGACTTCGCCGCCAACTGCCGCAAGCTGCTCGCCGACCTCGAGGGCGTCCCGCCCCCGGCCCGCAAGGCCGCGTTCCGGACCGTGGTGGCCCTGGCCTCGCCCGACGGGCGCGTCCAATGCCGCGAGGGGCGGCTCGAGGGCCGCATCGCCACCGCGCCGGTCGGCAAGAACGGCTTCGGCTACGACCCGGTCTTCTACCTCCCCGACGAGGGCCGCACTCTGGCCCAGCTCTCCGACGAGGAAAAAAACGACCTGAGCCACCGCGCGCTGGCCTTGAAGGCCATCCTGCCCGTCCTCGCAGACATCCCCCGGTGAGCGCCGCCCTCCTGGCCCTCCTGCTCGCCGCGCCCGCGCTGGGCGCGAAGACCGAGCCCGGCCCCCAGCAGACCTACTGGGACCGCATCATGGAGGCGCAGGCGATGCGCGACATGCGCGAGGGCGCGGCGTTCCTCGAGCTCAAGAACTACGACGAGGCCGTCAAGCGCCTGGCGCGCGCGGCGGCGCAGAGCCCCAAGGACCCGACCGCGCACAAGATGCTCGGCTCGGCCTACTATTGGACGGGGCGCGTGGATCTGGCCGAGGTCGAGTTCAAGGAAGCCTTGCGCCTCGGCCCCGACGCGCAGGGCCATCTCCTCATGGGCATCGTCGAGGCCTGGAAGGGGGACAACGACGCGGCCTACGCGTCGTTTTTGAAGGCCGCCGAGCTCGACCCGCAGCGCGCCGACATCCAGATGAACATCGGCTCCATCGAGGAGGGCCGCGGGCGCTACCAGGACGCGCTCGAGCGCTTCCGCCGCGCCGTCGAGCTCGACGGGACCCATCCGCTCTACCGCTTCCAGCTCGGCATGGCCTACAAGCGCCTGGGCCGCGACGAGGACGCCGCCGCCCAGCTGCGCAAGGCCGTCGCCGAGTTCCCCGGCTACCAGGACGCCATCCTGGAGCTCGGCTCCCTCGAGGAGCGCTCCGGGCGCCCCGCCGACGCCGCCGACTACTTCGAGAAGTCGATGAAGCTCAAGGAGCGCGACGTCGTCGCCCGCTACCGCCTCGCGCGGCTGCTCTTGGCCGCGGGCAAGAAGGACAAGGCGCGGGACGTCCTGCGCGGTGCCTTCCGCCTGACGCCCGCCGACCCGGGCGGGGGGCTGGCGCTGGCGGTCTCCTACGGCGGCAAACCCGCCGCGGCGCCGGCCAAGGGGGGCGAGCCCCCCGAGGAGCCGCCGCCGGCCGACGCGGCGGGCGGCCCGCTCGACGTCCTGGCCCGCAACCTGGCGCGCATCCCGCTCGACCAGGAGGCCGAGCTCGACGTGGACCTGGCCCACATCGAGAAGCCCAAGATCGTCAAGCGCAGCTCGGGCGACAGCGCGCTCAAGAAGGCGCTCGAAGAGGCCGGCCGCGTCCCGGCCCCCATCTCGGGCGGCCGCCATTCCTACACGCTGCCGGCGGCGACGCGCGAGGAGCGCCGGGCGATGATCGGCAAGGTGTTGGCTGATATGAAGCAGGCCCTGGCCCAGGCGCCGGCCGGCTCCGAGACGCGCTTGGGGATGAACCTGCGCTTCAGCGACAAGCCCTCGAAGCCCTCCGCGGGGCGCCCCGGGGGGCCCTCCGGCGCCGCGGGCGAGAAGCCCAAGGTGTCCTACCAGCCGCGCGACGTGGGCAACGACTTGGGGCTCTGGGTCATCGGCACGGGCTGGATGGCCTTGGTCGACGAGGTGCTCGACTCGCCTCCGCCGGACTCCGCGGACAAGGCGCTCTGGGACGTCGTGGCCGGCATCGGCCATTCCGCGATGGGCGACGCCGGCTCGGCCGCTTCCGCCTTCGAGCGCGCGCTGGCCCAGGACCCGGCCAGCGAGCTGGCGCTCTTAGGCCGCGGGGTCGCGATGGTCATCCGCGGCGACGAGGCGGGCGCCATCGAGGCGTACAAGGCGGCGCTCAAGGTGAACCCCAAGAACAAGGCCGCCGCCGAAGGCCTGGCCTGGCTCGAGCGCGGCCCGGCCGAGGAGGCCAAGAAATGAAGTCCCCGATGCGCCAGTTCGTGCGCCGCGTGCATTTCGTGGGCATCGGGGGCGTGGGCATGAGCGGCATCGCCCAGGTGCTCCTCAACCTGGGCTTCTCCGTCTCGGGCTCGGATTTGAAGGAAACCGAGCTCACGCGCCGCCTGCGCCGCGCCGGGGCCCGCGTGCGCATCGGGCACAGCGCCGCGGCCGCCGCGGGCGCCGAGGTCGTGGTCGTCAGCTCGGCCGTCCCCGAGGCGAACCCCGAGGTCCGGTGGGCCCGCGCGCGCGCGGTGGCCGTCGTGCCGCGCGTCGCGATGCTGGCCGAACTCGCGCGCCTTAAAAAAACGGTCACCGTCGCGGGCTCGCACGGCAAGACGACCACCACGGCCATGGTGGGCATGGCCCTGCAGGCGGCCGGCGCCGACCCCACGGTCGTCGTCGGCGGCCAGGTCGCGAACCTGATGGGCGCCAACGCCCGCGTGGGCCTGGGCGACTACCTGGTCGCCGAGGCCGACGAATCCGACGGCTCCTTCCTGAGCCTTTTCCCGCTCGTGGCCGTGGTGACGAACGTCGACGACGACCACCTGGACCACTATGGCTCGATGGACAACCTCAAGGCCGCCTTCCGAGAGCACCTGCGCCGCCTGCCCTTCTACGGCCTCGGCGTCGTCTGCGCCGACGACCCGAACGCGGCGGCGCTGGCGCGCTCCGCCGAGCGGCCGGTGGTCACCTACGGCTTGGACGCCGCCGCCGATTGGCGCGGCCGCCCGCGGCCGGTGCCGGCCCGCCTGCGCGGACGGGTCGCGCAGCGCCTCGAGGTCTTCAAGAAAGGCAAGAAGTGGGGGACGCTCGATCTGCGCGTGCCGGGGCGGCACAACGCCTTAAACGCCCTGGCCGCCGCCGCCGCCGCCGACTTCGTCGGCTGCGACCCGCGCCGCGCCGCGAAGGGCCTCTCCGAGTTCCGCGGCGTGGGCCGGCGCCTCGAGCGCCTGGGAGAGGCGCAGGGCGTGCTCTTCATCGACGACTACGGCCACCACCCGACCGAGGTCCGCGCGACGCTGGCCGCGCTGCGGGCGTCATACGCGAAGGGCCGCCGTCTCGTGGTCCTCTTCCAGCCGCACCGCTACACCCGCACGCGCCAGCTCTGGCGAGAGTTCGGCTCGGCGCTTAAGGGCGCCGACGACGTGCATCTCTTGCCCGTCTACGCCGCCGGCGAGAAGCCCATCCGGGGCGTGGGCTCCGAGCTCATCCTCCGCTCGGCGCGGCGCGCCGGCGTGCCCGCGCGCCTGTTCGGGCGCACCGTTGACCTGGCCTGCGAGCTGGCTCCCGGCGACGTCGTCTTGACGCTCGGCGCCGGCGACGTTTGGAAGACCGGGGTGGACCTCCTCAAGCGCCTGCAGGGCGACACGCTCTCGAACGCGAACGCCTGATGGGCGCGAAGTTCGACCAGCACTTCCTCGCCGACCCAGAGTCGGCCGACGCCATCGTGCGCGCGCTGGGCCTCAAGCCCGGCGAAGACGTCGTCGAGGTCGGCC
>SCTT01000222.1 GCA_004322435.1 bacterium | reverse complement strand
TCATCGTCGAGCCGGACTCCATCGTCAAATCCCCGGTCAGCGTGACGGCCTGGTTGGTCTCGAGCGTCAGCCCCGAGTTGGGGTGGATCAACAGGTGCGTGCCGTCCTGCACCCCGGCCCCGGCCAGCAAGGTCAGGCTCACGGCCGCCCCGCCCGGCGAGCCCAAGGTCAGGCTCGAGAAGGAGACGGAGAGGCCGTTTGAGACCACGGCCGTCGCGACGTTGATGGTGACGGAGTTCGCCCGCGTGGGGATGCCGCTCGGCGACCAGTTCTGCGCGTTGTTCCAGTCGTGGTCGCCGGCCGCGCCGGTCCACACCAGCGGCGAGGTGTTCGTCCGCGTCGTCACCGCCGCGTCGAACGCCGCCACCGAGGCGTGGTTGAGCCCGCCCGCGCGCAGGTAATAGGTGGTCCCCGAGAGGAGGTTCACCACCGTCAGGCGGTCGGCCGAGCCCGCCGCGGTCGCCGAGGAGGCGACGGTCCCGCTGAAGTCCGCCGCGGTGGACGCCTCGAGCCGGTAGCCCGTGGGCTGGGGAGCGGGCGGGGTCCATTGCACGGTGGCCGAGGTGAAGAAGACGTCGAGCACCGCGGACCCGGTCGGCGCCTTGGCGAGCGTGGGGGTCGCGGGAGCGACGACGAAGTTGCGCACGCCGGAGTGGTTGATGCCGCCGACGCGCAGGTAGTAGGTCGTGTTGCCGGAGAGGGCCGGGCTCAGGACCGCGAGGCTGCCGAGGGAGCCGACCGGAGTGACGGTGCTGTGCAGCGTCCCCGTGAAGTCCGCCAAGGTGCAGGCCTGGAACTCGTAGCCCTGCGCCGCCACCGGCGTCCAGGCGGCCGTCATGCTCGAGGCATAGACGACCGAGGCCGCCGGGGCGCCGACGTCCGCGGTCCAGGTCGGCGTCGAGCCCAAGGCGCGCAGGACCGGGATGCCCGCGTACCCGACGGCGCGCACCTCGAGGTAGTAGGTGGTGTCGGGGGTCAGCGCTGAGACCGCGGCGCTTAAGCCGTAGGTCGCCGAGGCCAGGACCGTCCCCGTGAAGTCGGCGGCCGTCGACGCGCGCAGCGTGTAGAGCGTGGAGGGGGGGTTGGGCCCCGTCCCCGCGGTCCATTGGGCGGTCACCGTCAGCGAGGAGGCGGCCGGCAGGTCGGGGGCGGCGGCCCCGGGGTCGCTCAAGCGCGTGACGGAGGAGACGCTCGCGCCGAAGTTCGGGAGCGCGGCGATGTTGAGCGCCCCGACCCGGAAGTAGTAGGTGGCGTCCACGTCGAGCGAGAAGACCGTCAGGGTGCTGAGGGCGACGACGGGGGTCTGCGAAGAGCGGAGCGTGCCGCTGAAGTCCGCCGCGGTGGACGCCTCGAGGCGGTAGCCGGCGGCCTCCGCGGGGCCCTGCTCCAGCCAGGTGAAGGTCGCCGAAGAGACGTCCACCGCCGCCAAGGCCAGCCCGGCGAGCGGGCGGGCCAACGTGGTGCTGACCGCCACGGGGGAATCGCCGCGGTGGGCGCAGCCTTCCGCCCGCACGAAGGCCCCGTAGGGGGTGTTCGGCGTGAGCCCGGAGCTGCCGAACGCGGCCGCCGCCGCCCCCAGGCTCCCCGACAGCGCCCCGCCCGTCGACGCCAGCACCCGGTGCGAGAGCGCCCCCGTGCCGCCCGACCACGACCACAGGATGGAGCCCGAGGAAACGACCGTCCCCGTGAAAGCCGTGGGAGCGCTCAGATTGGGACTGTAGG
>SCTT01000221.1 GCA_004322435.1 bacterium | reverse complement strand
CGACCAAGACCATCATGCCGAACCCGCTCGACCAGCCGGCGTAGCGCACGACGCCGTCGGCGGTGGCGACGATGGGCGTGTCCGGGCGGTTGGCGATGTCGACGCCCTCGTGGAACGCGCCGGCGTGGAGGCCGGAGCCCTCGCCGAAGGGCGAGAAGCGGTAGCCGTAGGCCGAGGAGATGTGGCCGCTGGTGGGCCACACCGACGGCGTCGCCTGGCCGAGGGAGCGCTCGTTCGTGATGTACCAGGCGATCTCCTGGAAGCTGGCGAGCCGCTGCGTGGACTCGCCGCGCAGGCGCTCGACGGTGCGCCGCACGTCGTCTTGCGACATCCGCCCCATGCGCAAGAGGCTCGCGAGGCCGGCGCGGTCGGAGGCGCTGGGGCCGCCGAGCCCCTCGTCGGAGCGCAGGATCTCGTCGCGCGAGCGCATGCCGAGAAGTATGCGCAGCTGCTTGTCCGTGGCCCGCGCGGTGTCGAGGACCTCGCGGGAGCGGTCGAGCTCGGAGGCCATGTACTGCATCTTGGCGCCGAGGACCATGTTGTCGGACTTGGTGACCCAGTAGTCGATCTGGCGCCCGGCGATGAAGCCCGCCCAGACGGTGAACCCGGACCAGAGCACCGCGCCGAACAGCAGGAAGGCCATCGAGAACCGGCCGCGCAGCTGCGGCAGGTCGGCATGGGGGATGACCAAGATGGTGACGTGGCGGCTGAGGGAGCGGTAGAGGAGCTGGAGGTGTCGCACGGGGTCTCGGCGTAATACGACGACGCTGTTCATTTTATAACCGCCCCCCCTCCCTGTCAAGGCTTTGGCTGTCAAGGCATGTCTCCTTTCCTTATAAAGGCCCTTGACAACTCAAATGCCGCTGTTAAACTTGATTTATGTCGGCGCCGAGGGGGCTCGCCCGCAGATTCCTTGCTGTTTTCCTGTCTTTTTCCCTCATCCCCCTCCCCCCTTCCCCCCTCCTGACCGCCGTCTTCGCCGCCGAGCCCGACGAGCCGAAGGAACCCACCCAGGTCGCTCAGGTCCCGCGGCAGACCCCGGGTGCTTCCAGCCCGGTGCGGCAAGAAGAGCCCCCCGCCGCGCCCGTCACCGACGAGGAGAAGCGCGAGCAGGCGGTCCGGGCGCTGACCTCCCTGGCCGAGCCCCTCAAGGCCGCGCTCGACGCCTCGGGCCTCAAGGACATGCTCGCCTCGTACGCGGCGGCCGCCAAGGACATCGCCGCGCTGGCCGCGAAGCACCTCGACGAGGCCAAGCAGAAGGAGGCCGAGGAGCGCGCGAAGGTCCTCGAGCCCCTGGTCAAAGCCAAGGAGGCCAACGCGAGCCTCGCGGCGACCACCGAGAAGCTCGCCGCCTTCGCCGCCCGCTCGCCGCTCGAGCTGACCCCAGACGACTGGAAGGCCTTCGACGTCCTGATGCGCGAGCTCGACGGCCAGGAGCGGCTGGTCAGCGAGCTCGTCGCCGCCGAGACCGGGCGCCGGACGAACTGGGGCGCGGAGGCCCCTCCCGAGGACCTCCGGGAGCTGCACGGCTCGGTGCTGGGCGTCCTGTCCCGCGAGCACGCCGGGACCGCGAAGCGCTGGCCCGACGTCCGCGCCTTCTCGCTCGCGCGCCCCCACAGCGTGACCGGCGACGCCGCGGGGCAGATGCTCGAGGACCTGCGCGCCGCCCTCCCCGAGTCTGCCCAGCCGGCGCTGGCCCAGGACGTCGGGCGCCTGCGCACCCGCCTCGCCGGCCTGGCGCTCTCCGGCTCGGACCCGGCCGCGGTCAACCAGGAGTTCCGGACCTTCTTCGAGAAAGCGGGGTTGAGCGGGGAGGCTCTCGCGAAAGCGGAGGGCGCTCTGGCCGCCTCGGCGCAGGCCCAGCGGGGGGCGCTGACCGCGCCGGGCGCCCTCTCCCGCATCCCGGCCGGGCTGCTGACGCCGGCGGAGCTCGTGCCCTGCCGCGTCGGTGCCTGCGGGGGCGCCGCTCCGCCGACGCCCGGCGGGAGCAAGCCTGCCGGGTCCGTCCGCGCCGGCCCGGGCCTCGAGGGCCAGCTCCGCGCTTTCACGGCCAACATGGGCCTGGCCGCCGAGACGGCCCTGCAGCCCTTCTCCCACGCCTTCGGCCTCGTGAACGGCCGCATGTCCGAGTTCTCGGACAGCCTGCGCGCCGCCTTCCCGGGCGCCGGCCAGGCCCCGCGCAAGACGGCCGACGTCGCCGACGAGCGCGTCGCCGGCGAACTGCGCGCCGGCTACGGGGCGCTGACCGGCCGGGCCTCGGCCCTCATCGAATCGGCGCCGAACCGCTTCGACCCCGCGACCAAGCCCGCCGACCTCGCGGCCTGGCGCAAGACGCGCGACGCCACGATGGCCGAGCTCGAGACGCGCCTCGGCGAGCTCGACGGGGGCTACGGCGACGGCGCGAAGGCCGGGCCGGCGGTCGCCGCGGAGCGGGCCCGGGCCCAGGCCCTGCTCAAGCTCCTGCGCTCGATGGACGACGTGGGCTTCGACCCGACCTCGCTCGACGCCGCCTCCCGCCCCCTGCTGTTGGGCGACATCCGCAACGACGAGGGGCTGACCGCCGAGAACGCCGCGAGCCGGCTGGGCTTCGTCGGTCAAGTCATGCTGCTCAAGGGCGAGGAGCGCCGCAAGGGGCTCGAGAACGCCGGGCGCCTCGTCGCCGCGTTCAAGGAGAACGGGGTGCTCGAAGGCGACCCCGCCGGGCTCGACGGGCGGCTGGCCGGCTTCTTCGACAACGCCGACAACGCGAAGCTGGTCGAAGGGACCGCGCTGGCCCCGGTCTACGCCCAGTGGAAGGCCGCGCGCGAGCGGGAGTCCAAAGGCGAGGCGGCCCCGCCCGACCAGCCGAGCGCCCGCGAGAGCCTCAACACCTTGGTCTCGAATCTGCGGGTCATGCGGGCGCAGAAGGAGGACGACCCGGTCCAGCGCTCGCAGACGATGCTCTATCTCTCCCATGCGAACGCCAACCAGGCCGCCTTCGAGTACCTGCAGGCGCACCCCGAAGAGCAGGCCAAGCACCAGAGGTTCCTCGAGGCCTACCGCGCCCTGGCGCCCCCCGGGAAGACGCCCGACGCCGCGGCCCTGCGCGCCCAGCAGGACGCGACGGACCTCGCCTCGGACCTGTTCCGGAACCTGCCCGAATACAAGGCGATGCTCCGCCTCAACATGGCCGACGCCGACATGGCCAAGCGCCTGGCCGAGGTGGACCCGCGGGCCGCGGCGGCGTTGGCGACGATGGGGGCCCCGGACCTCCAAAACCTGCGCGAGCGGGCCGCCCGTCAGCCCGTCATCGACTACATGGTGCAGGCCCGCGCGCTGGGCCTGGGCGCGCAGGACCCGCAGGCCTGGGCCCGCGCGCAGGACCAGGCGCTCGACTACTACTACGGCGCGGGCTTCCGGAAGGCCACGGAGGCGCTCGGCCAGTCGTGGAGCCGGACCCTCGAGGCCTCCCGCGACGGCGGGGCAGACGCGCGGCGCGCCGCCTTCCTGACGGGCGGCGAAGGCCGTCAGTCCCTGGCCGCCCTCTTCTCCGGCTCGGCCACCCCCCTCG
>SCTT01000220.1 GCA_004322435.1 bacterium | reverse complement strand
GCCACGCGGTCCGGCCGGACGGGAGCGTCTACAACAAGTTCAACTTCCTCGAGCTCTTCAAGGCGGAGAACCTGGGGTTGTTCGCGCTGCTCGCGATCTGGGGCTTCTTCAACTCCTCGGCCGCCTACGGCACCGACCAGGACATGGTCCAGCGCCTCTTGGCCTGCTCCGACGAGCGCAAGGCGCGCTGGAGCCTGGCGCTCTCCGGGGTGGCGTCCCTCTTCATCGGGGCGCTCTTCTTGTTCATCGGGGTCAGCCTCTACGCGTACGTGCAGACGCACCCCGACCTCATCGCGGGGATGACCGACAACGACCACATCTTCCCGCGCTTCATCCTGACGCAGATGCCGCCCGGCCTGCGCGGGCTGCTGCTCGCGGCGGTCGCCTCGGCGGCGATGGGGAGCTCGGATTCGGCGCTCGCCTCTCTGACCACGGCCTTCACGGTCGATTTCTATCGGCCGTACTTCGCCAAGGACGACAGCGAGGCCAGCATCGTGAAGGCCTCGAAGATCTTCTTCGTGGTCTTCGGCGTCCTCTTCGTCGTGTTCGCGCTCTTGATGCGCAGCCTCGACAACCTGCTCTGGCTCGCTTTCCGCATGGTGGCCTTCACGTACGGACCCTTGCTCGGGACCGTGCTCGTGGCCACGCTGACGGATTGGAAGGTGTCCGGGCGCAAGGTGCTGGCTTTGATGCTTTCCTGCACCGCGCTCACGCTCACGTTGGGCGTCACCGCCTGGTGGCAGACCACCCACGGCGCCGAGCCGGGGCTGTGGACCGAGCTGCACAAGACCTACTGGCGCCTCTACGTCATCTTCGGCGCGCTGGCCGTGCCCTTGGGCTGCTGGCTGCTGCGCGAGCGCGGCGAGACGCCCGCTCCGGCCGCCGCCTGATCAGCGCTCCTTAAGCCGCAAGGACGGGGAGTCCAAGAGGCGGGCCTTCTCGACCAGGCCCAACATCTCCGCGCGGGACCCGCCGGCGTCGGACTCCGCGCCGGGCCGGGCCAGTTCGACGACCTTCGCGTAGTCGAGGCTGCCGGCGAACTCGGAGTGCCGCAGGACCATGCCGAAGCCGGCGGCGGCCGCGGCGGTCCGGAAGTCGGCGGAGGCCTTGCCCCAGGGGCGTGCGGAGTCCTCGAGCACGGCGGTCTGCAGCTTGCTCTTCGTGCCTTCGGGGTCCTTGTAGCGGAACTTGACGGTGAGGAGCTCGGAGCCTCCGGCAGCGGCGCTCACGTTGGCCGTCTTCTGGTACTTGAGCGGGTCCACGGAGGAGCCCGGCACATCGACGCCGGGGGGGATCACCTCGTAGAGGGCCGTGACGGTCTGCCCCGAGCCCAGCTCGCCGGCGTCCTTCTTGTCGTCGTTGAAGTCCTCGGCCTTGAGCATGCGGTTCTCGTAGCCGATGAGGCGGTAGGCCTTCACGCGGGCGGGGTTGAACTCGACCTGGAGCTTGACGTCCTTGGCGAGGGTCAGGAGGGTGCCGCCCATCTCCTCCACGAGGACCTTCCGGCCCTCGTTTAGGCTGTCGACGTAGGCGTAATTGCCGTTGCCCTTGTCGGCCAGCTTCTCCATCTTGGCGTCCTGGTAGTTGCCGGTGCCGAATCCCAGCACCGTCAGGAACACGCCCTTCTCGCGCTCTTCCTCTATAAGGCGGGTCAGCTCGCCGTCGCTCGAAAGGCCCACGTTGAAGTCGCCGTCGGTCGCCAAAATGACCCGGTTGTTGCCCTTCTTGATGAAGTTGTCGAGGGCCGTCTTGTAGGCCAGCTGGATGCCCGCGCCGCCGGCGGTGGAGCCGCCCGACTGGAGGCGGTTCAAGGCGTCCAAAATGGCGCGCTTGTCGCGGCCGGAGGTGGACGGGAGGACGAGCCCCGCGGCTCCGGCGTACGCCACGATGGCGACGTGGTCTGTGTCCCGAAGTTCTTCAACGAGCAAGGACAGGGACTTCTGGAGGAGCGGCAGCTTGTCGTCCGAGGCCATCGAGCCGGAGGTGTCCACCAGGAAGACCAGGTTGCTCGGCGGGTACGACGCCTTGGGCACGGTGCGGGCCTTGAGGCCGATGCGGACCAGCTTGTGCGCGTCGTTCCACGGCGCCGCAGCCAGCTCCGTGGTGATGGAGAGCGGGTGTTCACCCGTAGGCTCCGGGTAGGTGTAGGAGAAGTAGTTGATGAACTCCTCGATGCGGACGGCGTCCGGCGGGGGGAGGCGGTTAGACTGAAGGAAGCGCCGGGCGTTGGCGTAGGAGGCCTTGTCCACGTCGATGGAGAAGGTGGAGAGCGGCTGGTCCACCGGGCTCTGGTAGGGGTTCTCGACGAGGCGGTCGTAGCCTTCACGGTCCGCCGAAGGAGGTTCCGTCGCGTCCATCCCGTCCCCAGCGCGCGGCACAACCACGAAGGTGGAGTCCGGCGCCGAGTTGTACGCCAGCAAGGGGCCGACGCCGCGGAAGCCGGGAAGGGTCTCGCTCCGCTTGCCGACGACGAGGCTCGAAGGATCTCGCGCATTGAGCGGGGAGACGACGTCCAAATCTCCG
>SCTT01000219.1 GCA_004322435.1 bacterium | reverse complement strand
GCTCTTCCGATCTCTGCGACGAGGCCCGCTCCGGCCTGACCTTGCGCGTCCAGCCCGAGCGCAACCGCCTGGCCGCGGCGCTGGCCGAGGCGGCCCACCGCGCCGCGGTCGCCGAGGCGGCGCTCGAACGCCAGCGTGAGTCCGGGGGCCGCGAGGCGTCCGGGTTGGCCCAGTCCCTCGAGGCCGCCCAGCGCGAGGCCGCCGCCGCCAAGGCCCAGGCCGCCGACGACGCGCACGCCCGCGCCGGGCTCGAGGAAGCCTTGAAGAGCGCTCGCCTCGCCGCCCAGACCGTCGCGACGGACCTCGAGAACCGCTTCGCGGAGGAGTGGGCCGGCGCCGCGTCCGAACGCGAGGAGCTCCGGCGCCGCTGGCGCGAGGCGGAGCGTCTCCTCGAGCACGCCAACGCGGCGCTCGAGGCGGCGCGCGCGCAGGCCGAGGACGCGCGCCGGGCCCCGGCCGACCTCGAGGCCCGGCTCGCGAAGGCCGTCTCCGAGCGCGACCACGCCCTCGAGCAGGCTCTGGCCCTGCGCGCCGTGGCCGAGCGTCTGAAGGCCGCGGCGGAGCACGCGGTGTCGCGGACCGCGTCGGCGGAGGGGGCCGCGAAGTCCGCGGAGCATTCGGCCGAGGAGGCCGCCGCGGAGCTCAAGCGCCTGCGGGCGGAACACTCGGTCCTCGTCGAGCGGCTCGCGGGGGCCGAAGGCGAGGCCGAGGGCCTGCGCAAAGCCGTGGAGGCCGCGCGCCAGGACGCCTCGGAGGCCGAGGAGGCCGCGCGCACCTACGCGTCGCGCCTGCGCCACATCTCCGAGAAGCCGGCCGCCGACGCCTCCGCCGAGCTCGCCGGGCTGCGGGTCCACGCCGAGGCCCTGCGCCAGGAGCTCGACGCCCAGCGCGCCGAGGCCCGGGCGATGCAGAACCGCCTGCTCGAGGCCGACGCGGCGCGCGACCGCTCGCTGGCCGACACGCGCGGCGGCTGGGCCGCGGAGAAGGAGGGCTACGAGGAGGCCCTGGCCGCCCGGGCCCGGGAGGCGGCGCTCTTGCGCACCCAGCTCGAGACCGCGGAGCGCACCTGGCAGGAGACTTTGGCGCGGCAGGACGGCGCGCGGATGCAGGAGATCTTCAAGCTGCGCGCCGAGGTCCAGAAGATGCTCTGGCGCATCCGGGACTTGGAAGACAAGCCGAAGGGGCCCCAGCCGTGATGGCCCTGGCCGTGGCGTCCGCGCTCGCCTTCGCGTTCTTAAACGGCGCCATCGACGCCGGGACCTTGGCCGGTTCGGTCATCAGCTCCCGCTCGCTGTCCCCGCGCCGGGCCCTGCTCATCGCGGCGCTGGGGACCTTCGCGGGCTCGATGCTGCTGGGCTCGGCCGTCGTCCACACGCTGGGCCGCCACCTCGTCGTCTTCGACGCCCTGCCCGCGTCCGCGTCCCCGCTGACGGCGGTTTCGGCGGCGGCCCTCGCGGCGCTCGTGTGGGTCGCCTTCGGCGTCCTGCTGGGTCTGCCGGGCTCGTTCACCCACGCCCTCCTCGGCGGCTGGCTGGGCGCGTTCTTCGCCCTGGGCGGACCCCGCGCTGTCCACTGGGGGGCGGCGGCCCAGGTGCTCCTGGGCGTCCTGGCCGTGCCGCTGTTGGGACTCGCCGCCGCCTGGACCGCCCTCCGGCTCTTCTACAACTACGGCGACCGCCTCTCCTCGCGCTCCCAATCCTTCCTCAGCGACGTCGAGTCTCTGATGTTCGCGGGGCTCTCGGTCGTGCACGGCGCCAACGCCTCTCAGAAGAGCATGGCCCTGCTCGCCGTCGGGGCGATGGACCTCTCGGCCGGCCCGGGCGCCGCGCTCGAGGTTCCCGGCTGGGTGCGCCTCATCGTGTCTTTGGCCTTCGCGTCGGGCATCTTGCTGGGGGCGACCCGCACGCTCAAGACGGTGGGCTTCCGCATCTGTCGCGTCGGGACGGTCCATAGCTTCCTGGCGCTGGGCGTCTCGGGGTCCTTGGTCCTCGGCTCCACGTTGGTCGGCCTGCCGCTCTCGCCGGGGCAGCTCAACTCGGCCTGCCTGCTCGGCGTGGGCGCGGGCCACAACCCGAAGACCGTGCGCTGGGGGGTGGCGGTGGACCTCTTGGCCAACTGGGCCGTCACCTTCCCGGCGGCGGCCGTCCTGGGATTCTTCCTGGCGAAAGTCTTATAATCACGGCGATGCTTTTCTTCAAGCGCCAGAAGCACGACTTCTACAAGCTGCTCCGCGACCAGGCCGAGATCACGCTCGAAGGCCTGGCCGGGATGCGCGCCTTCATCGACGCGCCGGACCCCGCCAAGGGCATGCGCGTGCAGGAGCTCGAGAAGCAGGCCGACGAGCAGCGGCGCATCCTCATCGACGCCTTGAACCAGTCGCTCGTGACCCCCTTCGACCGCGAGGACATCTTCGGCCTCTCGCGGGCCATCGACGACATGATCGACTACGCGCGCTCCACCGTCGAGGAGATGATGCTCTTCGAGGTGGCCACCGACCAGCACCTGAAGATGATGGCCCGGGCCATCCACGAGGGGGGCGAGGAGATCGTGAAGGCCGTCAAGCTCCTCCACGAGCACCCGAGCGTCGTGCAGGAGCACATCATCCGCGCCAAGAAGCACGAGAACCAGGTCGAGCACCTCTACCGCGAGGCCTTGGTCGAGCTCTTCAAGAACCCCAACGTCATCACCATCATCAAGACCCGCGAGCTCTACCGCCACCTGTCGAACTCGGCCGACCGCGGCGACGAGGCCGCCGACATCATCGGCGACATCTTGGTGAAATCGGCTTGATGGCCCGCCTGCGGACCCTCGTCCTCGGGCTCTGCGCCCTGACCGCGGCGCCGGCCGCCGCCAAGACCTTCCCCATCGTGGTCGTCCACACCAACGACGTGCACGGCTGGATCCTGCCCCGCCCCGACAAGAAGACCGGAAAGGCCGTCGGCGGGGCCGCCGTCTTCTCCGCCTACGTGAAGAAGGAGCGGGCGGCGGCCGACCGGTTCTTGCTCCTCGACGCGGGAGACTGGTGGCAGGGCACGCCCGAGGGCAGCCTCTCGAAGGGCCGGGCGGTCGGCGAGGTCTTCGACGCCCTCCGCTACGACGCCACCGTGCCGGGCAACCACGAGTACGACGCGGGCGAGGCGGCCTTAAGCGGGCTCATCCGCGGGATGAAGACGCCCGTGGTGGCCTCGAACATCGCGGTCGAGGCGACCGGCGCCCCTTCCCCGTACGTGCGGCCCTTCCTCATCAAGGACGTCGCCGGCGTCAAGGTCGGCATCTTCGGCCTCATCACCACCCAGATGAAGCGCCTGGCCTTCCCGCAGAACATCGCCGGCATCGCGTTCCAGCCCGAGGAGGACGCGGCCCGCAAGGCGGTCGCGGCCTTGAAGGCGCAGGGGGCCGAGGTCGTGGTGATGCTCTCCCACGTCGGCCAGGAATACCCGGACCGCCCGGGCGCGCTGGGCGACGACACCGTCGTCCGCAAGGTCCCCGGCATCGACCTGGTGGTCGGCGGCCACGCGCACATCCCCATCGAGGGGGGGCGCAAGGTTGGCGGCACCCTCATCGTCAACACCGGCTGCTACTTGGACAAGGCCGGCAAGGTGGTGCTCGACTTCGACGACCAGGCGCGCAAGGTCGTCGCGTCCTCCGCGACGCTGACGCCGCTCTTCGTCGACGAGTTCGGCGAGGAGCCGATGGTGAAGGCCTTGGTCGAGAAGTGGCGCCTCGAGGTCGGGGTGGCCTTGGACGTCGTCATCGCCACCGCGGCGGCCCCGTTCACCCGCGACCGCTTCAAGGACTCCGACATGGGCAACTGGATGACCGACTGCCTGCGCTCCTGGTCGAAGACGGATTTGGCCTTTCAGAACTCGGGGGGCATCCGCAAGGACTGGGCCGCCGGGCCGGTGCGCCAGCGGGACGTCTTCGAGCTGATGCCTTTCGACAATCATGTCACGACCGTCTACATGAAGGGCTCCCAGCTCAAGGACCTCTTCGAGCACGGGGTCGGCAAGGCTCCCGGCATGCTGCAGCTCTCCGGCGGCACGGTGACCTACGACCC
>SCTT01000024.1 GCA_004322435.1 bacterium | reverse complement strand
GCCGAGGTCGGCAACCCGACCATGCTGGCCACCTGGGCCGTCATCGCCGCCATCCTCCCGATGGCCTTCGTCCGCGGCCTGATGGGCCCCTACATGCGCCCCATCCCGGTGGGGGCGTCCATGGCGATGCTCTTCTCGCTGGCGGTGGCCTTCGTCGTCTCGCCCTGGGCCTTCGCCAAGCTCTTGGCCCTCTTCCCCCCGAAGGACTGCGCGGCGGACCACGAGGAGGGCCGCCTCGACCGCCTCTATCGGCGCCTGATGGGCCGGGTCCTAGACCACACGCCCACGCGCGCGGGCGTGCTCGCCGGGATGGCGGGGCTCCTCCTCGCCGCGGCGGCGCTCGTGCCCCTCAAGGCCGTGACGGTCAAGATGCTGCCCTTCGACGACAAAGACGAGTTCGAGGTCGTGCTGACCCTGCCCGAGGGCACCGACGCCGCGACGACCCGCCAGGCCGCCGCCGAGGTCGGCGGCGTCCTGCGCGCGCTCCCTGAGGCCCGGGCGGTGACCGAGTACGTCGCCGCCGCCGCGCCTTACAGCTTCAACGGCCTGGTGCGCCACTACTTCCTGCGCCGCCGCCCCAACCAGGCCGACGTGGTGGTCAACCTGGCCGACCGGCACGCCCGGTCCCGCCGCAGCCACGACATCGCCAAGGCCGCGCGCCCCGCCGTCGCCGAGGCGGCGGCGCGCTGGAAGGCGCGCGTGCAGGTGGTCGAGGTCCCGCCCGGCCCGCCCGTCCTCTCCACCTTGGTCTTCGAGGTGTACGGCCCCGACGCCGCCAAGCGCGCCGAGTTCTCGCGGCGCCTGATGGACCTGCTCAAGAAGACCGACGGCGTCGTCGACGTGGACACCTATCTGGCCGACGCGCAGCCCCTCAAGCGCCTGTCGGTGGACCGCGCGAAGGCCACGCTCAACGGGGTCCCGCCGGCCGCCGTCGCGCAGACCGCCCGGCTGGCCTTGGACGGCCTCGAGGCCGGCCTCGCCCACGACACCGGGGAGCCCGAGGCCACCGAAGTCCGGCTGCGCCTGTCCCCGAAGGACCGCGCCGGCCTCGCGGCGACGGAGCGGATGCCCTTCCTCTCGGCCAACGGGACGCTCCTGCGCCTCGGCGAGCTCGTGCGGGAGGAGGCGCTCAGCGCCGACGAGCCCGTGCACCGCAAGAACCAGCGCCGCGTGAGCTACGTCATCGCGGACGTGGCCGGAGCCTCCGAGAGCCCGGTCTATGCGCTCTTGGCCCTCAAGGACCCCGTCGACGCGCTCGCCGGGGAGCTGGGCCTTCCGATGACGCAGTACTTCGCTTCGTACCCTGGGTCGGCCTCCGAATACGCCGTGAAGTGGGACGGCGAGTGGCAGATCACCTACGAGGTGTTCCGGGACCTGGGCGCCGCCTTCGCGCTCGTGATGGTCCTCATCTACGTCATCGTCGTCGGGTGGTTCCGCTCCTTCCTCGTCCCGCTCGTCATCATGACCCCCATCCCGCTGACCTTGGTGGGCATCTTGCCCGCCCACTGGGCGCTGGGGGCGTTCTTCACCGCCACCTCGATGATCGGCTTCATCGCCGGGGCGGGCATCGTGGTGAGGAACTCCATCATCCTCGTGGACTTCATCGAGCTGCGGCTCGCGGAGGGGATGTCCCTGCGCGACGCCGTCATCGACGCCGGGGCGGTGCGCTTTCGGCCCATGCTTCTCACCGCGGCGGCCGTGGTCGCCGGCGCGGGGGTCATCCTCTTCGACCCCATCTTCCAGGGCCTGGCCGTGTCGCTCATCGCCGGGGAGGTCGCCTCGACCTTCCTCTCGCGCACGGCGGTGCCGGTCCTGTACTTCATGCTCAAGAGCCGTTTCCCGGAGGCCTCATGACCGTTGAGAACAAGGTCCGCGCTCTGGCCGGCGCCAACATCCTCCTCAGCCTGGGGCTCGCGCACTGGCACACCCCGAAGTGGCTGTGGTTCACCGCCTTCGTCGGGGCGAACCTGCTGCAGTCGGCCTTCACGGGGTTCTGCCCGGCGACGCGGTTTCTGGGGGGCGGCGCTCAGGGCGAACGTCGGTAGGCCCCCCGATGGCGTGCGCCCCCCGCGGGGGGACGCACGCGCCTCGTCGGCCTGCGGCGCAATTGATGGCTATCGGCTCCGCCGTGGACGTCGACGGCGAAGCTGCTGTTTGGCAACTGTCCCCGGGGATAGTTGTGGATAAGTCGGTGCCGGTCATGGCGGAGCAAATGACCCGCGATTCTCCGGGCTCTGAAATTTCTCACCATCGCTCTGCCGGGCGCGCGCTCCGCGCGCGCCGAGAGTAATGAGTTCCGCCGTTCATTGAAGCCCGCTCGAAGCCGCAGGCTTCGAGCCCGAGCGGCCCCCAGGGGGCCGCTCGCGCCGTTGGGGGAAAGCCCAAAATGGGCCCGGGAAGGGATGTTGCAAGTAGAAAGGCATGCCCCACCCCTTCCCCCACCGCTACGAGACGGCGCTGCGCTGGATCCGCGGCCGCGAGGCCGCGCTGACCACCGACGGGGCCCCCGAGATCGCCGGCGCCCCGCCGCCCCAGTTCGACGGGCCCCCGGAGCGCTGGAGCCCCGAGGCGCTCCTGCTGAGCGCGGCCGAGCTGTGCCTGATGACCACCTTCCTGTCGGTGGCCGAACGCGCCAAGCTCACCGTCGCCGACTACCAGAGCAAGACCGAAGCCGCGCTCGACAAGACCGCCGAGGGCCTCGTCTTCACGCGCATCCTCATCCGCGTACGGCTTAGCGTCTACGCCGACGACGTGGCCCGGGCCAAGGACCTCCTCCTCAAGGCCAAGAAGTACTGCATCGTCTCGAACGCCCTGAAGCTCGCCCCCGAGCTCGAAGTCGAGGTCATCACCGCGTAATCACCCGACATCCGCCGCGCTGACCGCCGACATGGCGTGGCGCGGGAAGAACCGGCAGACTATTAGGGGAAGGTGTCGGAGGGGAGATGCCGAGCGGTTCCCGCGTCCGGTTCCTCGTCGTGTCGGATGAACCGGTGGTCGAAGGCTATCTGCGCCGGGAGTTCGCCCCCTGCGCGGGCGGGCGGACCTGCGTGCTCACGACCGTCGGCCTGCGCACCGCGCTGACCCGCGGCCTCCCGCCCGGCCCCTGGGACGTCCTGCTGCTCGCCGCCGGCAAGCACGCCTCCCCCGACGACGCGCGCCGCCTCAAGTCCTTCGCCCCCGCCGCGCGCCTCATCGTCGTCTCGGAGGAGGACGGCGGCGAGGAGCGCCGCCTGGCCTACCTGGCCGCCGGCGCCTCGGCGGTGATGAACCGGGCGGCCGCGGCCGCGAGCTCGTTTCACGGCATCCGCCCCTGCGGCGTCTGGCGCCGCCGGCAGACCGACTTTTTGCTGCGCCTGCGCCGACGCGTGCGGACGCTGCGCGAGCTCGAGGCCCGCCGCCGCGCGTTCCTCGACGACATCTTCCACGAGCTGCGCTCGCCTCTGACCGTCGTGATGGCCTCCATCCGCCTCCTCCTCGAAGACGAGGCCAAGGGCGGCGACCCGGAGCGCCTCGCTCTCGTGAACATGGCCGCCCGCAACTGCGACCACATGCTTCACCGGGTCGTCACCATCCTCGAGCGCTCGAAGCTCGAATCCGGGGTCATCAAGGCCGAACGCGCTCCCTTCGAGCTCGAGCCCCTGGCCCAGGAGGTCCGCGCGGAATGCCTGGCCGCCGCCGCACGGCCGCTCGAGGTCGTCGTACGCGTGCGCAGCGCCCTCCCTCCGGTCTTCGCCGACCGCGTGATGGTGGAGCAGGTGCTGAGGAACCTCCTCGACAACGCCGTGCGCTTCGCGCACGGGCGCATCCTCGTCGTCTTGCGGGCCCACCCCGGCGACGGCACGGTGCAGGTCAGCGTCGTCGACGACGGCCCCGGCATCGACCCGGCGAAGGCCGAGCACCTCTTCGAGCGCTTCCTGCAGGGGGCGCGGCCCACCGGAGTGGGCTACAAGGGCATGGGGCTGGGCCTGGGCATCTGCCGCGACCTGCTGGCCCTAAACGACGGCCGCATCTGGGCCGGGACCCGCCGAGGCGTCGGCGCCCACTTCCATTTCACCTTGCCGGCGGTGGTGGTCGCCGGGCTCGAGGCGCCCCATGGAACCATGCCCCTGGGTCGTTGAGCCCCACCACGCCGCGGGGCGCAAGCGCCGCGCGCGCATCCTCGCCGCCGACGACGACCCCGACATGCGCAAGGTCCTCAAGCTCTGGCTGGGGCACCTCCACGACTTCCACGCCGTCGCCGACGGGATCGCCCTGCTCTCCGCCGCCACCGAGGCGCTGCCGGATCTGGCCATCGTGGACGTCCATATGCCCGGCGTCGACGGCTGGCAGGTCTTGGCCGAGCTGCGCCTGCGCGCGAGCAACCACCGCCTGCGGGTGCTGATCCTGAGCGGCTCCGTCGACGACCTGGAGTTCTTGGCCCACGAGGACTGCGGGGCCGACGCCTTCTTAAGGAAGCCCGTGACCCGCGAGACCCTCCTCGCCCACGTCGACGCCCTGCTGCGCTAGTATCCGGTGTCAGACTTACAGAATTTTCAGAAATCAATATTGGGGATTTCTGAAAATTCTGTAAGTCTGACACCCGGTAGAAGCCCTGCTGCGTTAAAGGCCGATGAGGTAGTCGGCGGCTTGGGCGGCGGTGTAGTCCATCCGACGGAGCTTCCGCTGGAGCTCGCGCACCGGCGCGATCTCGCCTAAGGTGAGGACCGCGGGCTCTCCCGGCTGGCCCAAGCCGCAGGCCGCCATCAGGCCGTTGCACAGGCACATGGCGCCCTGCACGCGCCAGGCCGCGCCGCCCGAGCCGGTGTAGATGGGCGTGTCGTCGGCGGGGCACAGGCCCACGACCGCGTCGCCCTTGGGGCGCAGGCCGCGCAGGTGGCCCAGGTTGCAGACCCGCTCGCGCTTGGCGTAGACCTCGGGGTCGCCCAGCGTCCCCGGGACCATCGCGACCTTGAAGGCGTAGCCGCTCGGCGAGGAGTTCGCGCCGCTGACCACCTCGAGCCGCTGGCGCCAGATGAGCTCGAGCGCGCGGCGTTTGAGGGAGGGTTCCATCCCGCTCTCGGCCGAGAGCGCGAAGAGCGTCCCGACCTGGCGGCCGGGCCCGCGCTCGGTGGAGAGCGGACGAGGCTGGGCGCGGCCGCCCGCGGCCCAATACGGCAGGCCGATGGCGGCGACCGCCGCGAGGTCGGCCTCGTCCTCTGGGCCGTAGATGTAGTTGCCCTTCTCGTCGCGGACCTTCTTGGCGGGCGGCGCGTTGTGCCCGCCGGCCGAGGGGCCCTCGATGACGAAGCCGTCGGGCCGGGTCTCGTCTTTGGCGGCCAGGCCCTGGGCCTGCAGGTGCGAGCTCAGGATGGCGAGGAAGGCCGGCGTCGGCATCTCGGCCAGCGCGGGACCGACGAGCTCGCGCGGGTCGAACCGGACCTTGTACTGCCCGAGCGGGACGGTCGCGACCTGCAGGGGCAGCTCCGTCACCTCGTGGCGCGCGAGACGGCGCAAAAATCCCGGGATCTGGCTGGGGTCGCCGGCGCCCATCACCACCCAGTCGGCGCCGCCGAGCACGGCCCCATAGAGCCCGAAGAGGAGCGGGCGCTCGATCTTGCGCAGGAAGTTGACGCCGACGGGGCGGCCGGGAGCCATCTTCTTGGCGCGCCAGACGTGCGCGAAGGTGGAGACGATGGTCAGGATCTGGATGTCCCTGGGCGGCGTCATGCCGCCGATGTTGAGGGCCTTGAAGGGCGCGTCCGGCGCCTTGCCGCCGGGGATCAGATACGCCCGGGTGAGGCGCTCGACGTCCGCGGCCAGGGCCGGGACGAGCTTCACGAAGGCCGCGAAGGCCTCTTGGATGGCCCCGTCGGGGTCGCCCAGCTGCAGGCGGCGGGTGTAGACGTCGGCCAAGGCCGTCGCCGACAAGGAGCCCGACATGCGCCCGCTCGGATGCCGGGCGACCGCCGTGACGAGCTCGAGGCTCGACACCTCGACGCCCATGCCCCCCACGAGGACGTCCAGGTCGAGGATGGCCTTGGGCAAAGTCACGGGCCGGGCGGCCGTTAGGTATGACGGCATGGGGTCAGGATACGGATTTCCGGCCCTGCCGACCATGACATCCGTCATACGACCTCCGCGCAGGCCCGTCTGAGCCAGTCGAGCGCGCGCCGGTGGAGGACCGGGGTCCGCGCGGCGCAGGCGCTCCCCCGCACGCGCACGGAGAAGCCTTCCTGAAAGGCGTCCGCCGCCGTCACCAGCACGCACAAATCCGTCATGAAGCCCGCCAAAAGGACGCCCCCCGCCCCCCGCGCCCGTAGCCGCCGGGCCAGGCCCGTCCCGCGGAAAGCGCTGTAGCCGTCTTTGACGAGGGCGGTCTCGCCGCGGCAAGCCCCGAGCGGCGGCCAGGCCTCGGCCCAGGGGCTGCCGGGCGGAAGGGCCCGCCAGCGCCGGGCCATCGGCGAGCCGGGGCGGGTGCGGAAGCTCACGTGGAAGACGGGGCGGCCGGCGCGACGGGCCGCCGCGAGCTCCCGGGCCGCCGCGGCCGCCGCGCGACGGGCGCCGGGCAGGACCGCGGGGCTCGCCGGGTCCGCGAACAGGCGCTGACAGTCGACGAGCACCAACGCTTCCTCCCCCCTCATGCCGGCGCGGCCGCCTTCACGACCGAGGCGGCGACCTGACCGCAGCTGACCCCGCCGGCGGTCTCCTCGGGCCAGGGCGCGTTGACGATGACCTTGTAGCCGACCGCCTCGAAGGCCCGGGCCCGCTCGAGCACGCGTTCGGGAGCCTGGGTCCAATCGTCGACCAGGCCGTTGCGCGCGCCGCGCTTGGTCGGATGGGTGGGCGTGAGCTTGACGAGGCAGTCCTCGGGGCGGCAGGCGCGCGCCAGCGCCGCGGGGTCCACGACGAGGTCGGGAGAGGAGACGAAGTTGAGCGTGACCTTGCGGTCCCCGGCTTTGACCCAGCGCCGCGCGAACTCCCCGACGCGACCCAGCCCCCAGGTGCGGATGGGGATGAGCGCCCGACGCTGGACCGGGTCCGTGGTATGGACCGAGAACTGGAGCTGGAAGCGGCCCTGCCGGAACCAGCGGTCCTTCAAGCGCCGCAGCTCCTCGAGAAAGTCCACGGAGACGGGGCAGTCCGGCCCGACCGTGGACACGCTCGGCACGAGGCCGGGCAGCGCGCCCCCCTTCGCCAGCGTCGCGATGGCCTCGAGGACCCCGGGGTTGAAGGTGGGCTCCCCCATGCGCGCGAAGTGCAGCTTGAACATCTTGACCGTGCGCGGGTCGGTCTCGGGGTGGGCCGCTAGGATGCGGCGCACCTGCTCCAAGATGTCTTCGGCGGGGACGTTGCCGCGGAAGCGCCGCTCGCCGGCGTCGCACATCGCGCAGCCGACGCAGCAGCCGAACTGCGTCGAGACCATCCCCACCCACTTCGTCTCGCGCGGGATGCCCGGGTCGAGCGCGTCGATGAACTCGACTCGCCGCGTGGGGTCGTCGCGGCGCTCGGCGGCATAGAGCTCGGCCACGCCCGGGATGCTGCGCAGGCGCCAGACCTCGAGCCCCAGCGCGCTCACAGCCGCCCCAAGAACGCCGCGGCGTCCATCGCGCGGGCGACGCCCGAGCCGGAGGCGACGGAGGTCTGCCGCGGCGCGCCGGCCGCGTCGCCGGCCACGTAGACCCCCGGCGTCCCCAGATCGAAGCGCGGCAGGCGCGGACGCTGGCCGACCAGCACGAAGAGGGCGTCCACGTCCTCGCGCCGCTCGCCGGAGGGGCCCTTCAGGGTCACCGCCCGGAGGCGGCTCTCGCCCAAGAGCCCGGTCACCTCGGTGCGCACGTGGAGCGCGACGGCGCGGTGCCGGGAGACCGCCCGCGCCAGCGGGGCCACGACCTTGAGCGCCGGACCGCGCAGGAACAGGCGCACCCGCGCGCCCGCGTCGGCCAGGCGCACCGCTTGGTGCGCGGCGGTCTCGCCGCCGCCCACCACCGCCACCGAGCGCCCGCGCCAGCGCGCGGCGTCCGCGAACGGGGCGTTCGCGAGGCCGCGCCCTCGGAAGCGCTCCTCGAAGGGCAGTCCCAGCGGCAGGAAGTCGGTGCCCGTGGCCACCACCGCCGCGCGCGCGCGCAGCGTCCCGTCGGCCAGCACGACGCGCAGCCCCCCGGGCGCCGCCTCGAGGGCCTCGACGGCCCGGACGGCGAACTTCGCCCCGTGGCGCCGGGCCTGGCGGGCGAGGCGCCGCGTCAGCTCCGCGCCGTCGACGCCCTCCGGAAAGGCGGGATGGTTCGTGATGCGCCCTAAGCCGGCGGCCCGGCCGCCGACCCGGCCCGACTCGAGCACCAAGGTCTTCCAGCCGGCCCGCGCGAGATAGAACGCCGCCGACAGCCCCGCGGGTCCCGCCCCGACGACGACGCAGTCCCAGCTCACGCGGCCGCCGAGGCGCCGAGGCGGCGGCGGCGCCTGAGCCCCCGCGCGGAGATGTCCTCCTGGGTGCGGGTCGAGCAATAGTAGACCGAGAGGTTCTTGGCCTCGCGCAAGCCGAAGAGGAGGAGCTCGAGGGCCGCCGCCTCCCCGCCGGCGACCGGCTCCCACAAGAGGCCCGGGGCCTCGGGGCCGCCGCTCGCGTGCCCGCGGGCCGCCATGCGCGACGCGTTCTCGCGGCAGACGAAGAGCTCGTGGATGTTGAGGAAGGGGACGCCGAGGGCGTCCAGGCGCCGGACCATGTCGTGGAGCTGGACCGTCTGCGCCGGGTCCACCGGGATCTCGACGGCGGCTTCGGCGAAGAGCTTGAGCGCGCGCTCGACGGGGGAGAGGTCGAACTCCCGCGCGACGACGTTGAAGCGCAGGGCGTCGAGCCCCGCCGCCTTGAGCTCCGCGAGCAGGGCGTCGGTGAGGCCGTCGCCGTTGGTGTAGAGGTCCACGCGGACCGAGAACGGCAGGGCCTTCACCGCGCGCACCAGCCGCAGCAGCCGCTCCGGACGGAGGGTGGGCTCGCCCCCGCTCACCCCCACCGAGCGCAGGCCGTAGCGGCGCACGATATAAGGCGCCTCCTCGGGCTCGGCCAGCGGGATGCCGTGGACCACGAGCTGGTCGACGCGCGGCTTCTGGTTGAAGCAGAAGAAGCAGTCGCGCGTGCACAGCCCGGTGACGAACGCGTTGGTGCCTTTGCCGCTCAGGCAGCCGCGGCAGCCGGGCGGCAGGCGGCGGGTGTAGAGGGTCCGGCGCTCGACCGAACCTCGGATGCCGCCCGCGACGAGTTCGGCCAGGAGCCCTGCGACCCGCGGGTCCGGGCCCTCCGGGGCGCGCGGCACGGCTACGTCCTGGCGCAGGCTGTCCGCCTTCCGGGCGTACCAGGAAAGGTCGTCGTCTTCGAGCATCCCCTTTCCTCTAGAGCATCAATCTTGCCAGAGCGCGCCGGGCCGCGGCGGTGATGGCGGAGAGCTGGCGCGGCGATGCGGTCAAGGCTGGCGCCAGCTGCAGGGCGTCCGGCTCCACCCCGCACAAGAGCCCCTCTTCGAGCGTGAGCTCCTTCAGGCGGGCGCGCGCCGGCTCGCCCAGCTCCAAGGCGACGCTGGCCAGGTGCCCCAAGGCGGCGACCCGGCCGGGGGCGGCGCGCTCGAGGTCCTTGTGCAGCGCGGCTGCGCCGGCCGCCGCGGCCGGCAGCACGGCCGCCAATCCCTCGAGCGTCGCCAAGGCGGCGGCGCAGGCGGCGGGGTGGCCTTGGAAGGTGTAGCCGTGGTCGAAGGGCCGGTCCCGGAAGGTCTCCGCGACGCGCTCCGAGACGAGCACCGCGCCCAGCGGGGCGTACCCCCCGGACAGGCCTTTGCCGAGCACCAGGAGGTCCGGCTCGAGCCCCCAGTGCTCCGCCGCGAACCAGGTCCCGGTGCGGCCCAGCCCGGTCAACACCTCGTCGAGGATGAGCAGGGCGCCCGAAGCGCGCACCGCCCTGGCGACGCGCGGCCAGTAGCCCTCCGGCGGGAGCTGGACGCGGCCGGCGGCGCAGACCGGCTCGGCGATGAAGGCCGCGACCCGGCCGCCCAGGCGCGACAGGGCCGCCTCCACGTCCGAAGCGGACCCGCCGACCTCCACGACGTCCGGCACCAGCGGCCCGACGCCGCGCTTCAAGGTCGGAAACCCGCTGACGCTGGTCGCGCCGTACGCCGCGCCGTGGTAGGAGCCCCGCCTCGCGAGGAAGACCGTGCGCTTCGTCTCGCCGCGCTCGAAGGCGTGAAGGCGCGCGATTTTAAGCGCCGTCTCCACGGCCTCCGAACCTCCGGAGCAGAAGTAGGCGCGCGTCAGGCCCTTGGGCGCGCGCGCGAGCAGGGCCTCGGCCAGCTCCAACGCGGGCGGATGGGCGCGCCAGTCGAGCGGCGCGTAGGAGAGCAGGCGCAGCTGCGCGGCGACGCGGGCCGCGACGTCGCGGCGGCCGCAGCCCAGCGGACAGCACCAATACCCGGAGAGGCCGTCCAGGTAGCGCCGCCCCGCCGCGTCCCAGACGAACACGCCCTGCGCGCGGGAGAGGACCATCAGGTCCGCGCCGCCGAGCGCGGCCCCCGTCGTCAGCAGCCGGTCGCGCCTCACCGCGCCCCCCC
>SCTT01000218.1 GCA_004322435.1 bacterium | reverse complement strand
CCACCGTGAAGAGGACGGCCTCCCAGGCGGCGTAGACGGCGGAGAGGGCCAGCGAGGTCCCCGCGGCGGCGAACAGGACGCTCGCGGCCATCCCGAAGACGCTGTTCGGGCCGGGCAAGGTGGTCAGGGCCGAGAGGCCCGCCGGGGCCAAGGACTGGATGAGGCCCATCGCGTAAGGGGCGACGGCCATGCCCGCGAACCAGACGGCGCTCAGGGCGGCCAGGGCCAGAGGGAAGTAGACGGAACGGTGGCGCGTGCCGGGAGCCGAGGCGAGCGGGGCGTCGACGCTGCCCAGGCCGTTGGAGGCCTCGGTCTCTGTGACGGGCACGGCGTCGGACCCGGGCTTGGCCAGACCGGAGAAGAGGCGGCTGCCGGCGGGCAGCGTCGGCTCGCCGGCGACGGCGGGCTTCTGGGCCTCGGCGCCGCCCAGGCGCATGGAGAAGTCGGCCGAGGCCTGGGAGCTCTGCGCGTCGGAGGCGGCCTGCGGGGCGACCAGGCCGGGGAGGGAGAGGGCCTGGAGCATCCCGGCGAAGGTGCGGGCGGACTGCTGGTTTCCCTCTCCCGCCTGCGGGAGAGGGTTAGGGTGAGGGTTGGCGACGGCGGCGGCCCTCACCCCGCCCTCTCCCGCAAGCGGGAGAGGGAGAACGGCGGGAGCGGCCGAAACGGCCGCCGAGGGAGCGGAGAGGGAGGGCAGGGCCGTGGGCAGCATCGGGACGGCGGCCGCGGGCAGGCTCAGAGTCGGCGCGGCGAAGGAGGGCGCGGCGAGCGGGGCTAGCGTGGGGACGGCCCCGGACACGCCCAGGCCCCCGACGGCCGGGGCCGTCCGGACGGGAGCCGCCGTGCGGACCACCTGGGCCCAGCCGGCGCTCCCCGGAGAGACCAGGAGGACGGCGGCCGACAGGAAGGTCGAGAGGGCCTTTTTCATCGGATGAAGATGAGCTCCGGCTGGCCCTCGCGCGCGGTCTTCTTCGGCGGGGGCGCCGCCTCGGTCTTGTCCCAGGTCCAGTAGGAGTTGATGCGGTCGACCTTCGGCACCGGCCGCGGCTCGGGCAGCGCGGCGGAGCGCGGGCGCTTAGGGGCCGGCACGGGGTCCGAGCGGCGCGGCCGCTCGTAGGCCTCGGCGATGTTGGAATTCCGGTTGCGGCCCTCGCGCACCAGCGCGCTCGAGGCGCCCATCTTGAAGGGCGCGGCCAGGCCGGTGGAGATGATGAAGGACTTGCCGGCCATCGTCCCCATCGCCTTGATCTCGGTGTTCATGAAGAACTTGAAGAAGGAGCCGTCGCGCTGGAAGCCCAAGATGACGCGGCCGTTGTCGTCCGAGGGGCTGTTCGAGGCCTGGCCGATGGACGGGGAGATCAGCGGCGTCTTCCACTGGGCCTCGAGCTTGCCGCTGACCGAGCCGATCATGCGGTTGTAGCCGAAGCCGCCGAAGGGGATCCACTTGCCGTAGGACTGGGAGGCGATGGCGTTGAAGCCGAACGAGCGCACGTCCCATTCGAGGGTCCCGAAGTTCGTGGAGTCGGCGAAGAAGCCCGGCGTCAGCTCGACGTTCTTGTACTCGTTCTGGAAGTTGAAATACCCGAAGGTGTGGTTGTAGACGGCCGACAGGCTCACCAGCGGGCGGTCCCCGCCCATGAAGTGGCGCCGGACCGCGACGCCCAGCGTGTTCGACTGCCCGTTGCCGGTGGTCGTCGGCGAAAGCTTGTAGTTCTGGGGGGTCGTCATGTTCGCGAAGCGCGTGCCGACGTCCCAGCGGCCGGGAAGGCCCATGCGCATGTGGAGCGTCAGGTTCGGGAACATCATCTGGTCCGGCAGGGACTCGTCGGGCTTCTTGTCGGCCAAGGCCTGGACCCGCATCTTCGGGAAGGCCTTCTTGTCGAAGGGGAGCAGGCCCACGCCGAGGCTCACGTCGGGCTGCAGGCGCCAGGGGCGCATTTCGTTGGGCGGGTCGAAGGAGGAGCCGGCGTTGAAGCCCAGGCCGTCGGCGGTGCCCTTCGTCAGCCAGTCCATGATCTTCGTGAAGTCCCCGGACATGGTCGGGTTCCCTTGGGCGCGCGCGTCCTGCGCGCCCAAGAGGGCGAGGCTCGCGGCGAACGCGGCCGCGAGGACGTTCTTCATCAGTGCTTGATCACCACGGCCTGGCGCTCGTCGGTCGTCCACCGGCACAGGCGCCGGCCCGATACGAAGGACACCTGGACGCCCGTGCGCGCGCTTTGGGTGCGGTTCGGCGGCGCGAAACGGAGCGTCAAAGTCCCTTTCTTTCCGTGCTTTCTCATCGGTTCTCCCATCTCCCTCTAATTCTATCGGGACCCCCCAAAGGCCACCTGGGCTTTAGGGCCCAGCGGGCCCTAGGTAAAAGGCCCAGACGGCCGCCGCCGAAGGTCTAGCGGGGCCCGGCGGGTGGTGCCGGGCTTAAGAATTGTAGCACGAAGGAAGGTGGTTTTGAGGCGTGAAAGGGTGCGGCCCCCGCCCAGGGAGGGGCGGGGGCCGCTGTCAGGAACCGGGACGGATGAGAGGCTTAAAGCTCGTAGATGCGCAGCTTCCCGGCGGCGTTCTGGACGCCGATCTTCTTGTCCTTATAGACCTTGAAGACGGAGAGCTTGTCGGAAGCCACGTTCTCCTCGGGGATGAGGAACACGTGCATCTCGTCGCCGTCCTTGAGGATGAGGGCGATGGTCCGGGAGTTGGGGTTGAGGACCACGCTGCCGCCGCTCTCCATGACGTCCTGGAAGTAGAAGAGCCGGTAGGACTGCCCGGTCAGCGCCACGACCTGGCCGGAGGCCTCGATGGCGTTGAGGAGGTTGCCCAGGCGGACGGTCTGGACGTCGTCCTCGTTGGCCTTGTTCTCGAAGGCGATCTTGCTCTTCAGGGGCTGGAGCGGGTTGGCCTCGAGATAGACCTTATAGCCGGTGGAGCCGGACTGCACCGAGCCTTCCTTCTCCATCAGGCCCTTGATGTTGAAGAGGACGGGGGCCGCCTCGCCCTCGATCCAGATGGAGAGGAAGGCGTTCTGCTGGCGGTCGAAGACGCCGCTGATGTAGGTCTTCTTCCCCCCCAAGGTCACGGTCAGCTGGGCCTTGAGGTGGGAGTTGAGCAGGGCCTTGAGGTCGGCCTCGGCGGCCGGGGCGGCCTGGGGGGCGACGCTGCCCTCCGAGGCCGCGACCTTGGACTCGAAGAGCGCGCGCTGGCCGGGGACGGCCACCCCGGGGATGGACGGCATCCCGGCGGCGGCGAAGCCGGCGGGGTGGGCCGCGTAGAAGGAGTTGCGGGCGGCGAAGGCGGCGGACTCGAGGGTCGGGGCGGCGAGGACCGGGGCCGAGAGGGCCAGGGCCGCGGTCAGGGTCATCAGCGTTCGCATCGCTTCT
>SCTT01000217.1 GCA_004322435.1 bacterium | reverse complement strand
GGCCTCGAGGTCCTCAAGTCCTACCCCAAATCCTTCACGCAGACCGCGGGCTTCACGTCCGCCTGGAACGTGCTGCCCTGGTTCCGGCCCGCCGTCTCGTACACGGCGTCCACGATCGAGAACAACATCCTGAGCCTCTCGACCTTCGTCGTCGGCGGCTCGACCACCGTCTTCGACATCGGCGACATCAAGACGGTCAACCGCAACGGCGCGGGGAACATCTCCCTGTCGCTGTCGGCCGCCGAGATCTTCTCGAAGACCAAGCTCTTCCGCTCCTTCTCGCTGACGAACGGCTATCAGACGCAGGACGGCGACTCGTGGAACAACGTCGAGCGGGGGTTGGACACGAAGACGGCCCTGTGGCTCCGGACCCCGCTGCGGCCCACGAGCCGCTTCGCCCAGCGCGTGAACCTCACCCTGCGCGACACGGCGAGCTCCTCGCAGCGCTGGTCGCCGCTCGAGGCCTACGACCTCAAGGGCCGCAAGGAGGCCTTCAAGTCGCTGTCTTTGTCGAACAACTACGTGAAGAGCGTCCAGCGCTCCGAGACGACGGGGACCCCGTCCAAGACCATCTCGACGACGCTGCCGGACCTCATCGCCTCCATCGGCTCGCTCGAGAAGCTGGTCCACGCCGACCGCTGGGCCAAGAGCATGCAGCTGAACCTCAAGGTCCGGGAGCAGACGACCGAGAACGTCGCGGCCACCTTCCAGACCGACGACTCCTTCGGCACAGACCTGCGCGCGATCATCCGCCAGCGCTTCGACACCTCGGTCAGCTTCAACCTGCGCACGACCTCCACCGAGGACCTGCGCATCAACCAGGTCACCCAGACGACCGACCACAAGGACGCCGTCGTGCAGACCACCTTCGACATCCACAAGTTCCGCTTCACGCCGAAGGTCGACTACCAGAACGACGTGACGACGCTCGGCACCGGCCAGCGCTCCCAGGACACGACCGTCATCACGCCGAGCCTGCTGGTGCGCGCCGACCTGGCCCTGCCGAAGGGCCTGCGGGTGCCCTTCCGCAAGCAGCTTTTGACCTTCACGAACCGCATCATCTGGACCACGACGATGTCCTTGGCGATGCGTCAGTCGCCGATCACCATCAACGACAACTCGAAGCTCCTCAACCTCAACACGAGCGCCGACTACGAGATCGCCAAGAACCTGCGCATGACCTTAAACGGCGCCGCCTCCCGGCTGTGGCACAAGTACCTCAAGGAAGAGGACTTCATCAGCTACCAGTTCGGGACGGTCCTGACCTTCCAGTTCTAAGCGTCCGAAGCCTGTAATACTCCGGCCCTCGCGCGCGAATACATGGCGAGGCCCCCGATGCTCCGCGACACCCTGTTCTTGGAATTGGAGCTCGTCCGCCTGGAGGCGGGCGAGCAGGCAGCGCCGACCCGGCGGCTGGACTTCTCGGTCCGGCCGCTGACCTATCTCCTCGCCGCTTCCTTGGCCGGGGAGCTCGCCCTGCTGGGACTCCTCTCTCTTCCGTCCGATGCCGGGCTCGGGCGCCTGCTGACCTCGTACTGCGGGTGCGGCGGCTACACATACGACCCCGACCCGAACCCCGACCCGCTCGCGCGCGTCGTCCCGGATTCGACTTTGCTCGTCCGAAGGCTCCGGTGACCGGCTACGCCCTGCATGTCCGGATGAGGAGGGCCGGGTCGCAGCGGGCGTCGGAGCGGACGCTCCAGGTCTCGGACGCCGCGCTGGCGCGCCTGCGCCGGGGCGCCCTTTTCGCGCTCGCGGCCGCGCTCTTCCTCCTCGCCCCCTTCGCGATGGCCGCCCTGACGAGCCCGGAAAAGGGCCGCCGGGACGTCTTCGACCACAGCGGCCCACCCTTCGACTACGCCTTCCCAGAGGGAACTTTTTAGGGGGGTAAAGCGTACGTGATGGTATGGGGTGGCTCTCCGGCGACTGGAAGGAAAGGGTCCTGCACCTCCTCCTTCCCCGGACCTGCGGGGCCTGCGGGCGAGACCTCCCCTGCACTCTCCAGGGGCCGCTCTGCGGCCCCTGCCTGTCGGGCCTCGAGCTCATCCGCCCGCCCTACTGCCCGCGCTGCGGGATGGCCGGGCGCGCGCAGACGAGCTGCCGCCGCTGCGCGTCCCTCCCCCCCGCGACGCCGGTCACGCGGGCCGCGTTCCGCTACCGCGGCCCGCTGCCGCCGCTGCTGCACGCCTTCAAATACGGCGGGCGCCTCGACGCCGGGCGCGCCTTAGGGGATTGGATGGCCGGAGCGTGGCGCCGTCACCCGGAGCTGGGGCGCCCCGACGCGCTCGTGCCGGTGCCGCTCCACCCGGCGCGGCTGGCCGAGCGGGGCTTCAACCAGGCGCGCGTGCTGGCCGAGCGCGTGTCGTCGGCCGCGGGAGCGCCGGTGGCCGAGCTCGCCGCGCGGCGGCGAAGGACGCCGCCGCAGGCCCAGCGGGCCCGGGAGGAACGGCTGGGGCGGATGAGCGGCGCCTTCCGGGCCGAGCCGTCGGCCCGCGGCCTGCGGCTCGTGCTCGTCGACGACGCGATGACGAGCGGAGAGACGCTGGCGGCGTGCGCGAGCGCCCTGCGGGAGGCCGGCGCGGCGGACGTGAAGGCGTTCGTGCTGACGCGGGCCTAGAGCCCGAGGAGGCGCTGCCACCACGTCTTGGGCTTGGGTTTTTGGCGCACGGCGGCGACGTCGGTGGGCGCCTTGTAGACGGGGAGGGTGAAGCGGAAGTCCGCGCCGCGGCCGGGCTCGCTCTCGATCCACATCTTGCCTTTCTGCAGGTGTACGAGCGCCTTGGCGATGGCGAGCCCCAGGCCGGTGCCGCCGACGTGGCGCTCGCCGGAGGCGATCTGGACGAACTTCTCGAAGACCTTCTCCTGCTGGTCCTTCGGGATGCCGGGCCCGGAGTCCTTCACCGAGTAGAGGACGGCGGGCTCCTGCGCGCCGGGGGCGGGCGAGACCGTGACGTTGATGGAGCCGCCCGAGGGCGTGAACTTGATGGCGTTGGAGATCAGGTTCACGAGCACCTGCACCGTGCGCGGCACGTCGGCCAGGACCTCGGCCCCGGCGGCGCCGTCCTTCATCTCGACGCGCAAGCCCTTCTTCAAGGTCCACGGGCGCATGCTCTCGACGGCCTCGGCGGCGATCTTCGAGGCGCCGGAGCGCTCGGGGAGCACGGTCATCTGGCCGGATTCGATCTTCGAGAAGTCGAGGATGCTGTTGATCAGGGCCTCGAGGCGCTCGGTGTTGCGCTGGGCGTTCCGGAACATGCGCCCGCCCTCGTCGTCGAGCTTGCCGGTGACCATCCCTTCCATGATCTCGAGGGCGGCCTTGATGGAGGTCAGCGGCGAGCGCAGCTCGTGCGTGACGTGGGCGATGAACTCGCGCTCCATGCGGTCGAACTCGCGCTGCTTGGCCTTGTCCGAGAGGGCGGAGACCATGCCGACGGGCTTGCCGGCCTCGTTCTGGATGACGACCGTGGAGGAGCGCAGCGTGCGCCGGGTGTCGTCGGTCGCCTTAAGCTCGGCCTCTTTCTCGGGGGGCCGGTCGGCGGGGATGGTCAGGTCCTTGGCCATCGCCACCAGGTGCTCTTCCTTGGCGCCGTCCGCGACGGGCTTGCCGGCCAGGTCGGCCAGCCGGCTGCCGAACACGTTCTCGGCCTCCGGGTTCATCATCAGGACCTTGCCCTGCTCGTCGACGACGACGACGCCCTCGGCGATGCCCTCGAGCACGCCCTGGGTACGCGTCGCCTCGCCTTCCAAGGTCGCCTTCTGGCGCCGCAGCTCGGTCGTGGCCTCGCTGACGCGCTTCTCGATGTCCTCGCGCAGGCGGCGCATCACCGCGTCCAGCACACGCGCCTGGTCGGCGGGGTCCTTGACCGCGGTCCGCACGAGCTCGGCGATGGTCCGGTCGATGGGCTGCTCGGGCGCGGCGGCCGCGACGAGGGCGTCGGCCACGGCGGCCCCGCCCGCGCCGGCCCCGGCGCCCGCTCCCGCGCCGGCCCCCGCCGCCTCTACGCCGGCCCCCGGGCCGGCCCCTTCTCCGCCGGCGCCCGCGCCGGGGCCGGACGGAAGCCCGACGACGGCCGGCGCCGGGGAGTCGTCACCCTTCTCCACCTTCGCGTACACGGCCTCGTTGAGCGCGATGTGGGTGACGCCCTTGCCGGCGATGAAGTCGGCGGCTTGGATGCCCTTGGCCTGCTCGGGACGGAGGCCGGCCAGCTCGCAGAACGCCGCGAGCTCTTCGGCCGTGACGCCGAGCTTCAAGGTGATGCTGTGCAGCTTGTAGCGCGCGAAGGTGTTGCCGACCGAGGTCGGCAGCTGCGGGACGGTGCCGATGAGGCGCCCGTTGGCGACGACGTTGCCGCCGTCGATCGAGTAGGCCAACTCCCCGTCGGCCGCCTCGGCCAGCAGGTTCCCGAGCCGGGCCGCGGTCTCGGCGAGCAGGCTCTTCACCGCGGGGTGGCTGACGCTGTAGAGGTTGATCTGGCTGAGCGTCTTGCCCAGGCCCTTGAGGACTTCAAGGGCCTCCGCGTCGAAGGGGGAGCGGGCGGGTGCGTCGGCCATCAGAGCCTGACGAGGTTCCCCGCCTTGCGGCCGGCCAGGGCGTTGCGCGCGTCGAAGACGAGAGGCGCGTTGGCCAGCACCATGCCGTAGTCGAGCCCCTTGTGCGCCGTGAGGATCACCGCCGCGTCGCAGGCCTTCACGGCGGCCTTCGTCAGGGGCGCCGAACGCAGGCGCCGCCCCTCGATGGACAAGGACGGGATGTAGGGGTCGTGGTAGGAGACCTTCGCCCCCCGGTCCATCAGGAGCTTCATGACGTCCAAGGACGGCGACTCGCGCATGTCGTTGACGTCGGGCTTGTAGGCGGCGCCCAGCACCAAGATGCGGCTGCCGTTGATGGAGCGCCTGCGGGCGTTCAGGAGGTCGCCCAGGCGCTCGACCGCGTACTCGGGCATGCGGCTGTTGATGTTGGCCGCCAGCTCGATGAAGCGCGGCTCGAAGTTGAGCGCCTTCATCTTCCAGGCCAGGTAGCTGGGGTCCACCGGGATGCAGTGGCCGCCCAGGCCCGGCCCGGGGTAGAACGGCATGAAGCCGAAGGGCTTCGTGGCCGCCGCGCCGATGATCTCCCAGACGTCGACGCCCAGGCGCTGGCACATGACGGCCAGCTCGTTGACCATCGCGATGTTGACCGCCCGGAAGGTGTTCTCGAGGAGCTTGACCATCTCGGCCGACTCGGTGCTCGAGACGGGGACGACCCGCTCGACCACGGTCGCGTAGAGGGCCTGGGCCGCGCGGCTGCAGGCCGGGGTGTGGCCGCCGACGACCTTCGGGGTGTTGGCGATGCGGAAGTTGCGGTTCGCGGGGTCCACGCGCTCGGGCGAGAACGCCAGGTGGAAGTCGCGCCCGGCCTTCAGGCCCTTGGCCTCGAACATCGGGAGCACCAGCTCGCGGGTGGTGCCCGGGTAGGTGGTCGACTCGAGGACGATCAACTGCCCCTTGCGCAGGCGCGGGACGACCTGCTCGCAGGCCGACACGATGAAGGTGAGGTCGGGCTCCTTGGTCTTGCGCAGGGGGGTCGGCACGCAGATGATGACGGCGTCCATCCTCCGCAGGTCGTCGAAGCGGTTCGTGGCCTTGAAGCGGCCTTCCTTGACGGCGGCGGCGACGGCGCGCGAGGGGACGTCGGGGATGTGCGAGCGCCCCTTCGAAAGGCCCGACACCTTGCCCAGATCCACGTCGAAACCGGTCACGCGCAGGCCCTTGGCGGCGAACTCCATCGCCAGCGGGAGGCCCACGTAGCCGAGCCCGATGATGCCGACCTGGGCGCGGCGGGAAGAGATTCTTTCGATGATGTCTGCCATGATAGCGGCCATTGTATACCTTGATGCAGGGATACGGAAGTCCTATGATGCCCTCCCGAGGGATTTAGCATGAAAACACACGATATCTGCGTCGTCGGCTCCGGCTACGTGGGCCTGGTCACGGGGGTCTGCCTGGCCGAGCTGGGGCACCGCGTCGTGT